>JACQIJ010000092.1 GCA_016198545.1 Pseudomonadota bacterium | reverse complement strand
GATCGCAGCCGTCAGCGTCGTCTTCCCGTGGTCAACGTGACCAATCGTTCCTATGTTGCAGTGCGGCTTCGTCCGCTCAAACTTTCCTCGTGACATTGTGCTATCTCCTTATTTTTTATTACGCAAAAAGGCCATAGCGGCCTTTCGCCGCTCCTCGTAACCAAGTGGTATTTAGGAAAGTTAACGTGCCGTGTCAACGGATTTTTATGAAAGCCGGAGGCAATCTGCCATATTTATAATTTTACAGAAAAATTATAAAATAAACTTGCTCAGGTCGGCATCCTTCGCCAGCGCCGCCACATTGCGGCGAACATCATCGCCCGTGATGGTGACGGTTTCGCCCGAACGGTCGGATGCCGTATAGCTGATGTCGTCGAGCAGCTTTTCCATGACGGTCAGAAGGCGGCGCGCGCCGATGTTTTCAATGCGCTCATTGACCTCGAAAGCGACGCGGGCGATTTCGCGGATCGCTTCATCCTCGAATTCCAGCTTAAACCCTTCCGTTTCCATCAGGGCCCTGTATTGCACGATAAGGCTCGCCTCCGTGTCGGTCAGTATCCTGTAAAAATCCTCTTCCGTCAGGGCGCGCAACTCTACGCGGATCGGCAGACGGCCCTGCAGTTCGGCCAGCAGGTCGGAAGGCTTGGCATAATGAAACGCTCCGGAGGCGACAAAGAGGATATGATCGGTGCGCACGGGGCCGTGCTTGGTCGTAACGGTTGTGCCCTCTATCAGCGGCAACAGGTCGCGCTGCACCCCTTCGCGGGATACATCGCCGCCGCGGGCGTCGTTGCGGCTTGCGATCTTGTCGATTTCATCAAGGAAAACAATTCCGCTTTGCTCAACGAGGCCGATAGCCTGATCGGCGACTTTTTCTTCGTCCAGAAGCTTGTCGGATTCGTCCTGCATCAGGATTTCATGGGATTCCGCGACGGTCATTTTCTTCCGCTTTTTCCTGTCCCCGAAGGCCTTGCCGAACATATCGCCTATATTGACCATGCTCATCGATGCGCCGGGCATGCCGGGAATATCGAAGCTGGGCATTATGTCGGAACGGTCCGCCACGTCTATTTCGATTTCCCTGTCACTCAGTTCGCCGCGCCGCAGCTTTTCGCGGAACGAGACGCGCGTGCTCTCGGACGCCGTATCGCCGACCAGCGCATCGAGCACGCGGTTTTCGGCATACACTTCGGCCTGCGCCATAACAGACTTGCGCAGCTTTTCGCGCGTCATATGAATGGCGGCTTCAGTTAAATCCCGGATGATCGATTCCACATCCTTGCCGACATATCCCACCTCGGTAAATTTCGTCGCCTCGACCTTTATGAACGGGGCCTGCGCCAGCTTCGCCAGCCGGCGCGCAATCTCGGTTTTCCCGACGCCTGTAGGGCCTATCATCAGAATGTTCTTGGGATAAATCTCCTCCTGCAGTTCCTGCGGCAGCCGCATCCGCCGCCAGCGGTTGCGCAAAGCGATAGCCACGGCGCGTTTGGCGTCTTTCTGGCCTATGATATAGCGGTCAAGCTCGGATACGATTTCCCGCGGAGAAAAAGCGGGGATATCCATATCCTGACTCTTTTTTACTGCTGCCGATTGCATATTCGTTCCCGTTAAAGCCTATCCGTATATATCTCCAGCGGCGGCAATGTCAAATATATAGACTTCCCGCGCAAATCAACTAAGCTGAACGGAACAGGAGTGCCCCGCATGAATTCTATTTCCGGATTTTTGATGATGCCGCTTGAAGGTCAACCCTTGCTGTTCTGGCTTGGCTTCATTCTGCTTGTCCTGACCCTGATGGTCGTGGACCTGAAAATTTTAAACCGCAGGGACCACGTCGCGGGACTGGGCGAAAGCGTAAAGCTGACCCTGGGGTACTTCGCAATCGCCTCCCTGTTCGGCATATGGGTATGGCGGACGATGGGCGCGGATTCCGGCATGGATTATTTTACCGCCTATTTCGTCGAACAAAGCCTGTCGCTTGATAATATCTTCGTCATGTCCCTGGTATTCGCCTATTTTAAAATCCCATCCCAGTTCCACCACCGCGTGCTGTTCTGGGGGATCATCGGCGTGATCGTTTTCCGCGCGATCATGATCGGCGCGGGCGCAGCCCTGATACATCACTTCGACTGGGTTTTGCTGGTATTCGCGGCCTTTCTGATTTTTACGGGCATAAAGCTCGCCACTTCGAAGGATGAACACCCCGCCATCGAGGAAAATAAAGTCATCAAGCTTCTTAAAAAATATATGCACGTTACGACAACCATCGACGGGCACAGGTTCTTCGTGAAAGAACCGCACTTCGAGCATGGCCATCTCGTTCTGCATGCCACGCCGCTTCTACTTGCGCTGGTGACGATCGAATGCGCCGACATCATTTTTGCATTCGACAGCGTTCCAGCCGTTTTTGCCATCACGACGGATACCTTTATTGTCTACACCAGCAATATATTCGCCATTGTCGGCCTGCGGGCGATGTATTTCGTGCTGACGGCCATCATCCACCGCTTCAGTTATATGAACTACGCGCTTTCTCTCGTCCTCGTTATGATCGGCCTGAAAGCCTTCTACGCGCATTTCGTGGGAAAAGTTCCGGCATGGATGTCCTTAAGCCTGACCATTGGAATCCTTGTCGGCGGGTTTGTCATTTCGTTCCTGAAAACAAAATCGGACGAAAAAAAGAGGCGCTCCGCATAATCCATACTTATCTCCCGATGGCTGAAATTAAGGTTATTCCCCGTAACAGGTTATCATTGTAGTATTGTTGCTGCGGCGCATGCGCCGCACGAGGACATATTTTTTCGTTTTTATCATTTTTTAAAATATTTGGGGGCTTTTATGAAAT
>JACQIJ010000091.1 GCA_016198545.1 Pseudomonadota bacterium | reverse complement strand
GTGCAGGAGCACCATTGAAATTATAATATTATGAAAATTTATAAATCTATCAGCTTCATTTCACGCCTCTTTTCTTGAATTATCAGCATATCCTGCCATACGGCCTTTTTCTGTAACGGCGTGCGCAGAAGGTAGGCGGGATGGTAGGTGGCAATGGCGGGAATTGGCGCGGCGTGGGCGACAACTCCTTCCGTCCGGGGCGTATAGCCGTGCCACTTGCCGCGCAGCCGTGAAATGGAGCTGTCCACGCCCAGGAGCGCTTTTGCCGATACGCCGCCGCACAGGATAAGAATTTTTGGCTGCGCCAGAATAATATGACGCTCGATGAAAGGCAGGCAGACATCAACCTCAGCCGGCGTCGGCGTCCGGTTTCCCGGCGGCCGCCAGTTCAGGATATTCGATATATATATGGCCTTCCCAGGGTCCTCTTCGGCGCGGTCGAGGTTAATGCATTTAAGGATGCGGTCGAGCAGTCGGCCCGATACGCCGACGAACGGCCGACCCATGCGGTCTTCATCGGCTCCCGGAGCTTCGCCGACCAGCATGACGGGCGCGCGCGGGTTGCCGTCGCAAAAGACCATGTTTGTGGCTGTTCTTTTGATATCAAGGCCGTCAAAAGCGGTTATTGCCGCGCACAGATCCTCGAGCGTCGCCGCGGACCGGGCCAGTTCCTGCGCCTTTCTTTTAAGCTCATGCGTGCCCCCCGCTACATCCTCCTTTTCAGGAACTGCCTGCGCGGCAGGAGTGAAGTTCTGCGGCGGCCGGGGGGCATCTGCGGTCTGAATGGCGGGCGGCGGCTTTACTGCCGGTCTTGCGGCATCTCCCGGCTTGTCTGAAAGCGCCTCGTCCGCTCCGGCATCGATGTGCCATCGCAACGCTGCTGTCAAAGCCTGTTTTTGCGCCTGCATCATGATTAAATTAATCGCTCCTCGCTCTAGGGTTTCCTCAGGTTATAGGATAGAATAATCGCTGGCAAGGAAGGGGAGAAAGCGTGAGAACCGACCGCGAAAGCATGGAATATGACGTTGTCATCATCGGCGCGGGTCCCTCGGGTCTTTCCTGTGCGATACGGCTGAAACAGCTGAAACCCGAACTTTCGGTGTGCATTCTTGAAAAGGGCGCGGAAGTGGGAGCGCATCTTCTGTCTGGCGCGGCGTTCGAGTCGCGCGCTCTTTCCGATCTGATTCCCGACTGGAAGGAAAAAGGCGCGCCGTTGGCGACGCCGGCTTGGAAGGACAGGTTTTTGTTCCTGACGAAGTCCAAAGCTTTTCGTCTTCCGACGCCGCCGCAAATGAATAATCATGGAAACTATATCATTTCGCTCGGCAATCTTTGCAAATGGCTGGCGCAGCAGGCCGAAACATTGGGCGTTGAAATTTTTCCCGGCTTCGCCGCCGCGGAAGTTCTGTACGACGAAAACGGCGCGGTCAGGGGCGTCGCGACGGGCGATGTGGGCATTGGCAAGGACGGGCGGAAAACGGATCACTTTCAGCCCGGCATGGAACTGCGCGCGAAACAAACCGTTTTTGCTGAAGGATGTCACGGGTCGTTGACGAAGACACTGATAAAAAATTTCGATCTGCGCAAGGACAGCGATCCGCAGACATATGGTCTCGGCATCAAGGAAGTGTGGGAAGTTTTGCCCGAAAATCATCAGGAAGGACTCATCGCGCACACGATTGGCTGGCCGATGGACGCGAAGACCTACGGCGGCAGTTTCATGTACCATGCCGCCGGCAATCAGGTTTATGTCGGGTTCGTTGTCGGGCTGGACTACCGGAATCCCTATCTTTCGCCTTTCGGGGAGATGCAGAGATTCAAGCTGCATCCTGCAATCCGCAAAACGCTGGAAGGGGGCCGCCGCATGGCTTATGGCGCGCGCGCGCTGGTCGAGGGCGGTTTTCAGTCGCTGCCGAAACCGACGTTTCCCGGCGGCATTCTGGTCGGCGATACGGCGGGCTTCATGAACGTCCCGAAAATAAAAGGCAATCACACGGCGATGAAGTCCGGAATGCTTGCGGCGGAATCTCTCGCTGAAAAATGCGTAGCCGGCGCGGAATGCTCTGCTTATTCCGAAAAGCTGAAAACCAGCTGGGTCTGGAAGGAGCTATACAAGGCGCGCAACGTCCGGCCGGGCTTCAATTACGGTCTGTGGTTCGGGTTGATTCACGCGGCTTTCCAGACTGCAGGCGGCTGGATGCTTCCGTACACGCTGAAAAACCATGCTGATTACGCGCAACTGAAAAAAGCGAAGGATTGCAAAAAAATAGATTATCCAAAACCGGATAACGTTTTGACGTTCGATCGACTGACATCGGTGAAACTCTCCAACACCATGCATGAGGAAAACCAGCCTGCGCACCTGAAATTGAAAGATTCATCAGTGCCGATAGGCAAAAATCTTCCCGAGTACGACGAACCGGCGCAACGTTACTGCCCGGCGGGCGTCTACGAGATTGTCGAAGAGCAGGGGCGGAAACGGTTCGTCATCAACGCCCAGAACTGCGTGCATTGCAAAACCTGCGATATAAAGGATCCGGCCCAGAATATCGACTGGACGGTTCCGCAGGGGGGCGGGGGGCCGCAATATCCGGGCATGTAATGGCAATGAAACCAAATGGTTAATGGAATATAAGGTCAGGCAAGTGTTTTTTAACCAAAAAGGACTATCTTGTTAAGAAAGGCCATGAAAAACAGAGTTTTAGCGATATCAGCGCTGGCGGGGCTTATGGCTTTCGGCGCTTTGCCGTTTTTTACCGGCGGGCAGCCTGCCGCAGCGAAGGGGCCTGCCGCGTCCGCTGCCGGTCATTCCGGATTTGCGGGCCGGTTTCTGTCCAGCCATTTTGCCCAGTCCGAGCAGGACTGGGAAGCAGCCGGTCATTTTCTTGACGGCGTTCTGGAACGCGATCCCCAGAACGCCGAGCTTTTGAAGCGCTCCATGATTCTGGCGATGGGTGCGGGCGATCTTGATGCGGCCGTCAGTCGTTCCGGCAGCTTGCTTGATATAGACCAGAGCAACAGTTTCGCATGGCTGATTCAGGTTATCGGCTACCTGTCCCATGATGAGATCGCGCGCGCAGGCAAGGCGCTGGACAGTATGCCGGAAGGGGACGTGACCGACTTCGTCAGGCCGTTGATCGGGGGCTGGATAGAAGCGGCGCAGGGCCGTTTCACGACGGATGGGTTCAATCCCACGGCTATTCACTCCTACAGCGGCGCGCTTATCGCCCTTTATATGAACAGGAAAACCGATGCGGTCGCCTTTGCCAAAAAGATGACGGAGGAAGCCGGCGCTCTGACCCCTTTTGATACGGAGCGCACCGCGGATGTTTTTCTGCTCGGCGGTGATGCGGACCGGGCTCTTTCACTGTACAAGGCCGCTGCGCTTCAGGAAATGAAAAACCTGCAACTGGAAAAGAAAATAATTGCGCTGGATAAAAACGATGCGCAGAATGCCGTTTCCATGACTGCGGCCTCGCGCGTGAAAAAACCCGCGGCGGGCGTGGCGGTCGCGATGAGCGATATGGCGCGCATTCTTCTTCAGGAAAGCAGCGGCAGCAGCGCGCGCCTGTTTGCTCAGATGGCACTTGCCCTCGATCCTGGCTTGATCGAAGCGCGTCTGCTTCTGGCCAATGCGCTGGTGCAAAGCCAGCGTTACGAAGAAGCGATCGCGAGTTTTTCCGCCATTACTCCCGATTACGAAGGGTATCTGGATGTGCAGCGTTATATGGCGGAGCTGATGGACGAAGCAGGTCAGACGGACCGGGCGCTGAAGCTGTTGAACGATCTGTTCGTCAAGCATAACGACGTCGAATCTCTCATCCGCATCGGGGATCTTTATCGCAGCAAGGAAAGTTACGGCAATGCCCTGAAGGCGTACAACAAGGCGGCCAGCCATATAGGCAAGGAAATACCCGAGGAATTCTGGTATCTGCTGTATGCGCGCGGCATGGTCTATGAACGCGAAGGGAACTGGGGAAAGGCGGAACAGGATCTGAAGGCCGCACTGGTCTACCGTCCCGACCATCCCTACTTGCTGAACTATCTCGGATACGCGTGGGCGGACCAAGGCCAGAACCTTGAGGAATCGCTGAAGCTGATAGAACGCGCCGTAACGCTGCGGCCTGCGGACGGCTATATCACGGACTCGCTGGGCTGGGTCTATTACATGATGGGCCGTTACGAGGAATCCATCCCGCACCTTGAAAAGGCTGTCGAACTTCTTCCCTACGATCCGACTCTGAATGACCATCTGGGAGATGCTTACTGGCGCGTGGGGCGCAAGATGGAGGCCCGTTTTCAGTGGGAGAGATCCCGCAATTATGCGGAGAATGACGAGCAGCGCGCGGCGGCCGATGAAAAGCTGCGCAGCGGCCTGCCTCCGGCGGAGCCTGTGAAGGAAGCGCGCACGAAATCCGATGCCGCCCCTGTACCCTGAAGGATCATCCGAGTATAGAATATCCGTATGAATCAGAAAAAGTCCCTTACGGTCTTTGCGCCCGCTAAAATCAATCTTTATCTGCATGTAACCGGGTGGCGGGATGATGGCTATCATTCTCTGGATTCTCTGGCTGTCTTCGCCGATGTCGGCGACAAGATCCGTATAGAGACGGCCGCAGATTTTTCTTTTCTTATAAAGGGGCCGTATGCCTCCTCTTTCGATGCCGCAGGGCGTGATGCCAGCCCGGATTCGGCCAATCTGGCTGTGCGCGCCGCCTGGGCCGTCGCCCGCGCCGTGCGGAAGGATTTGCGCGTGCGCCTGACGCTTGAAAAAAACCTTCCGCCCGCATCGGGCATCGGAGGTGGATCCGCCGATGCCGCCGCCGTGATATGGGGTTTGATGGAATGGTGGGATTATACGCCGCAGGGCGCGGTTTTCCTGCCCGATGCGACGGCGGCGCTGGGGGCGGATGTTCCCGTCTGCTTTGCCTGCCGGCCGACGGTCATGCGCGGCATCGGCGATATGCTGGAACCTGCGCCGGATATGGCCGAAATCCCGGCCGTTCTGGTCAACCCGGGAAGGCTTTGCCCAACGGCGGAAGTATTCAGGAAGTTCGATGGGGATTTCAGGGCGAATGCTACTGTTCCCGAAGCGTTGGATGGTTTCGAGAATTTGCTGGATTTTCTCGTGGAGCAGGAAAACAGCCTGACGCCTGCCGCCGTCGCCGCCGTGCCCGAAATCGCGTTCATTCTGGAAGATATGGAAGCGCAGGCGGGATGTCACTTGGCCCGCATGTCAGGCAGCGGCGCCACATGCTTCGGTTTGTTCAGGGAAAGCGTGGAAGCGCAGGCAGCAGCAGAGGCAGTCGCCCTCAATCACCCGGAATGGTGGGTGCGCGCTGTCACGCTTAATCGCGTCGAGCGGTACTAGCCGACCAGTTCTGTTTCGCTGAAGAAAAAGCCAACCTCGCGCTTCGCATTATCGGTGCTGTCCGATCCATGCACGGAATTGGCTTCGATGCTCTCGGCGAATTCAGCGCGGATGGTTCCGGCTTCGGCGTTTGCGGGGTTGGTTGCGCCCATTACTTTGCGGTAGAGTGCGACGGCGTCCTTGCCTTCCAGAACCTGCACGACGACGGGGCCGGAGGTCATGAATTTTACAAGATCCTTGTAGAAAGGACGTTCCTTGTGCACGTCATAAAACTTTTTGGCTTGGTCGTCGGTCAGACGCAGGCGTTTTTGCGCGACGATGTGAAGCCCGGCATCCTCGATTTTCTTGTTGATGGCCCCGGTCAGGTTGCGGCGCGTGGCATCGGGTTTGATGATGGACAAAGTGCATTCATTAGACATAAAAATTAACTCCATTCTAGGGTCTTCAGTGGGCTTGCCTTATAAACCCACCGCTTCTTTTTCGCAAGAAATAAAGTTTTAGGAAGCCAGCGCGTTTTCGATAGCCGTCACGGCGTCGTTGGCGGAGGCCGCGTTCGGGCCGCCGCCCTGCGCCATGTCGGGCCGGCCGCCGCCGCCCTTGCCGCCGAGCGCTTCCACGCCTTTTTTTACGAGATCGACGGCGCTGTATTTGCCAGTCAGGTCGTCGGTGACGCCAACGACGATGGATGCCTTGCCGTCATCCGTGGCGATCAGCGTGATGACGCCGGAGCCGATTTTCTTTTTCAGGTCATCGACCATCGGTTTGAGATCTTTCGCGGGGAAGCCGTCGAGCACGCGGCCGGAGAATTTCACTCCGGCGATGGTTTTGACTTCGGGGCCGGAAGACGCGCCGCCGGAAGCACCACCCGTGGCCAGCTGACGGCGCAGGTTCGAAACTTCCTGTTCCAGTTTTTTCCGTTCCTCGGAGAGCGCCTTGACGCGTTCGGGTACATCCGCAGGGGGTGCTTTAAGCGCCGCCGCCGCGGCCAGAAGGATTCGTTCCTGCTCTTCGAAATAGTCCAGCGCGCCGGTGCCGGTAACGGCCTCGATCCGGCGTACGCCTGCCGACACGGCGCTTTCAGAAATGATTTTCAACAGGCCGATATCCCCCGTGCGCCGCACATGCGTGCCGCCGCAAAGCTCGACGGAGAAGGGCCTGTTCATGTCCTTGTTCCCGGCATTTCCGGCGCCCATCGTCAACACGCGCACCTCGTCGTCGTATTTCTCGCCGAACAAAGCCATCGCGCCGGATTCAATCGCTTCCTCCACCGGCATCAGGCGCGTGAGCACTTCCGTGTTGGCGCGGATTTCCTCATTGACGCGCGATTCAACGGATTTGATCTCGTCGGCGGTCATGGCCTTCGGATGCGCGAAGTCGAAGCGCAGGCGGCCGGCATCGACGATGGAACCTTTTTGCGTGACGTGAGATCCCAGTTTCTCGCGCAGCGCCGCGTGCAGCAGGTGCGTGGCGCTGTGGTTCGCGCGGATCGCATCGCGGCGGCCGGTGTCGATGGACATTTGAACGGTGTCACCCTGCCGGAACGAACCGTGCAGAACCTTGCCGATATGAAGAAACAGTTTTCCGATCTGTTTTCTGGTATCGCCGATCATCATACGGTTGACCGATTCGATGCCGGGTTTGGGGTTGCCGTTCTGAAAGCTGCGTATTTCGCCGTGATCCCCCACCTGTCCGCCGGATTCGCCGTAGAAGGGGGTCTGGTTGGCGATGACGGTGCCCGTTTCGCCCGCCTTGAGGACATCGACGCGTTTGCCATCCTGGACGAGGGCGAGAATTTTTCCTTCCGCCCGTTCGTTCTTGTAGCCGAGGAAATCGGTCGGTCCGTATTCCTCCAGCAGGTCGAACCAGAGCTTGTCCGTGGCGGCTGCGCCCGACCCGGCCCAGTTTTTCCGCGCTTCGGCGCGCTGGCGCTCCATGCATTGTTCGAAGCCCGCCATGTCGACGGCGATGCCCTTGGCCTTCATCGCGTCCTGCGTCAGGTCGACGGGGAAGCCAAATGTGTCATAGAGTTTGAACGCGACATCGCCGGGCAGCTTGCCGCCGGATTTGACGTTCGCGGATTCTTCATCGAGAAGCTTCAGGCCGCGGTCGAGCGTTTTTCTGAACCGGGTTTCCTCCAGCTTCAACATTTCCGTCACGAGGCTTTCGGCGCGGCGCAGTTCCGGATAGGCATCGCCCATCATCGATACCAGCGTCGGCGCCAGCCGGTACATCAAGGGATCTTTTGCGCCCAGAATATGCGCGTGCCGCATGCCGCGCCGCATGATCCGGCGCAGGACATAGCCGCGCCCGTCATTGGCGGGCATGACGCCGTCGGCCATCAGAAATGCCGCAGCGCGCAGATGGTCGGCGATCACGCGGTGGGAGGCGGATTGCGGCCCGTCCGGCGACACGCCGGTCAAATCCGCGCTGTGTTCGATAATCTTGCGCAGCAGGTCGATGTCGTAGTTGGACAGCTTGCCCTGCATGATCGCGGAGATGCGCTCCAGCCCCATGCCGGTATCGACCGACGGCGCGGGCAGGTTGACGCGCGATCCGTTCGGGAGCTTTTCGAATTGCATGAAAACATTGTTCCAGAATTCGAGGAAGCGGTCGCCGTCCTGATCAGGGCTGCCCGGCGGGCCGCCCTGCAATTTGTCGCCCTGATCGATGAAAATCTCGGTGCAGGGGCCGCACGGGCCGGTGTCGCCCATGCTCCAGAAATTATCGTCCGTGGGAATGCGGATGACTTTGTCGTCGGAAAAACCGGCTATTTTTTTCCATAGCGTCGCGGCTTCCTCATCGGACGAGTGGACGGTGACGAGCAGTTTTTCCTTCGGCAGGCCGAAATTCTTCGTCACCAATTCCCATGCGAAGGAAATCGCTTCTTCCTTGAAGTAATCGCCGAACGAGAAGTTGCCCAGCATCTCGAAGAACGTATGGTGGCGCGCGGTGTAGCCGACATTTTCAAGGTCGTTATGCTTGCCGCCGGCGCGCACGCATTTCTGCGACGACGCGGCGCGCTTGTAGCCGCGGGTTTCCTTGCCTGTGAAAACGTCCTTGAACTGGTTCATTCCGGCATTGGTGAACATCAGGGTCGGGTCGTTGTGCGGCACCAGCGAGCTGGAGGGCATGACTTCATGCCCTCTCTTATTGAAGAAAGACAGGAATTCGGAGCGGATGTCGTTAACGGTTTTCATTCGCCTATTTAGAAGGAAAATACGTCAAAAAATCAATGATATTCACGCTTTTACGGTCGCCTCTGCCGGAATCGCGGAAAAGCGAAGGATTTTTCATTCCCGTTCGTATATATATTTGTACGCTGGAGGATACGTTTATTATAGAAAATAATGCTTCAGGCAAGCAACAACCGGACAAAAGGCGGTAAAAATGAGTGTGAGAAAAATTGGATTTCTGACTTTGATGGTGCTGTTTATTGCGGGGCTGGCGGCACAGCCTGCGCTGGCCGACAAGAGCGGCCGGAAAGATGTCCGCCAATACGTGCCGGGGCACTCGCCGGGCAAGGATAACGAGGATGGCGGTGTTCTGGGCTTCAGCGACAAGGAAGCCGATATCGTTATCGGCCTATTGAAGCACCTTTACGGCGGCGACAAGGAAGAAGTCGAGATTGTGCGCCCATCGCGATCGTTCTGCCCGCCGGGGCTGGCGAAGAAGAACAACGGCTGCCTGCCGCCGGGGCTGGTGAAGAAATACAGCATCGGCCGCCCGCTGGGCGATGACGTCGTTTTCGGCGACCTGCCGCCGGAACTGCGCGATGCGCTGGGTATTCCGCCCAAAGGCAAAAAATATGTGCAGGTGGACAAAGATGTCCTTCTGATTACTGAAGTCGGCAAGGTCGTTCTCGACGCGATCGGGCTTGGAAATAGATAGCGGGTTCTACCGGGCGTACTTGACCGAGCAGCCGTAGGGCTTCGTTTGCGGCGTCGAAACGGGCTTTCCTTCCGCCATTTCCGCAAGCGCCGCGCGCACGTGGTTGCGCGCGCCCTGCAGCGTATTCATGCGAGCCGACGGGCGGTCGTCGATGGCGCCCGCGTAAACGAGAAGTCCTTCCGGATTTATGATGAACATATGCGGCGTCGTTTTTGCGCCATACAGGCGGCCCGTATCCCCGGACGGGTCCAGAAGGCGTGCCGTCTCCGCCGTTTTTTCTTCCCCCATTATCTTGTTCGCTTCTTCCGGGGCTGTATGGCCTTGTTCTCCCGGCGCGGAGGATACGATGCTCAGCCAAACGATGCCTTTTTCGGTTTCTTCTTTCTGCAGCATTTGCATGCTGCCGCTGTCGTAATGTTTTCGGACGTACGGGCACTCATGGTTCGTCCATTCCAGAACGACTGTCTTTCCAAGGTACTGCGACAGGCTATGATCATGTTCATGCGTGTCTGTCAGGGTGAAGTCCGGCGCGGGCCGGCCTACCGCAACGGCGGCCAGCGCAGGCTGCGCGGCAGCCAGTGCCAAAAATACGGCGATGATCTGAGCTATGGTTTTCATTGTTGTACTCCTATCGTCTTTTCAAGGATACCGGGCGTTACGATCTGCGGTAGGACGACGGGGTCCGGCCTTTGTCCTGTCCCCGGGTTGCGCGGACCGTAATAGACGTACAGCGGCACGCCCTTGCGCCCGAACGATTCAAGATAGGCTGTGATGTCGGGATTGTAATTGGTCCAGTCGCCCATCACCGTGCGCACGCCATGTTTTTTGAAAAGATTTTTTGTGCCCTGAAGGTCAAGAACCGCCTTCTCGTTGATTTTACAGGTGATACACCATGCCGCTGTCATGTTGACGAAGATTGGATCGTTCCCAGCCAGCAGCGCGGCGAAGGATTTTTCCTCATAGGATGTCCATCCTTCCGCTACGTTTTGCATCTGCGCCGGCGGATCGTGCCGGATGCCCGAAATGATGGGCAGGAGCGCGAACGCCAGCGCAGCAAATCCGACAGCTCGTAAAAATGTTTTCCGTCTTTTTACAAGCAAAATGCCGCTCGCAATAAAGAGCAGCCCCCCCATCAGCCACAGGACGGCGAACGGCGGCATTTGCTGCGCGTAAACCCACGCCAGCCACGCGGCGGTCGCGTACATCGGCCAGGCCATGATGCGGCGGAATTTTTCCATCCACGCGCCCGGCCTTGGCAGGGATTTTTGCAGCGCGGGGATGAAGGACAGCGCGAGGTACGGCAATGCAAGCCCGAACCCCAGCGTCAGGAAGACGGCAACCGTTATCGGCGCGCCCTGCGTCAGGGCATATCCCATGGCGATGCCCATGAACGGCGCGGTGCAGGGCGTGGCGACAACAGTCGCCAGAACGCCTGTCAGGAACGACGCCGCATATCCGTGCTCTTCCCCCGCGTTTTTTCCGCCGATGCTGACGCGCAATTCGAACAGTCCCGACAGGTTGAGGCCGATAACTAACATCAGGTAGGCAAGAAACGCGACGAAAGCGGGATTCTGCAGGTGGAAGCCCCAGCCGATTTGCGCGCCCGCGCCCTTCAGGGCGATAAGCAGCATCGCGAAGGCGGCGAATGCCGCCATCACGCCTGCCGCGTATAGCGCTCCGTGAATCCGGGCCTGCGCGATTTCCTTTCCCGCCATGCGGCATAGCTTCAGCGCCTTCAGCGACAGAACGGGAAAAACGCACGGCATCAGGTTCAGGATAATCCCGCCCATCAGGGCGAACAGCAGGATGAGGCCGATAGGATGACGGTTTCCCGGAGGCGTTTGCGTCGCGGATGGCGGGGTCGCCTGCCTTGCTTTCCATTCCGGGTCGGGAACAGCCGTGAAGGTTATGGCGCTGCGCGCTCCTGTTGCGCCGTCCCTGTAGGCCAGAAGGCCGTTCAGGGTCTTCAGCGCGCCGATGGGGCGGTCGCCGCGCTTGTGTCGTATGACGATGTAATCAGCGGATGCCTGCGGGTATGTAGGCGCCGCGTTGTCTATGACGCCCCAATCCTTCATGGCCAGGTAGAAATCTGTTCCCGCTCCCAGAACCTCTACGAATGCGGGCTGCTCTACGGCGATTTTTGTGATGAAATTGCCGTCGCTGTCCTCGCTATAATATGAATCCCATTCCAGGGTTGCCGGCAAAAGGTTGAAGGCATCGTCTATGTATGCGGCATTGTCCTGCGGCGGCTGTCCGGCGTCGTTGAGAACGGTTTCGGCTGTGCTTTGTTCCGGGATGCAGATTTCTGCGCAGACCAGAATATCGATATCCGCTTTCAGGGTCAGCGGCCCTTCAGGCAGATTTTCCGGCGCGGTGATTTCCTGCAGCAATATGGCCGTTCCCGTGTAGCCGTAATTGCCCAGACCGCCGATTATGATTTTTTCCGGTATGGGCCATTTGGCAGACCCGGCTTCGAATCCTTCCGGCAATGTCCAGCGCATGTCTGGCGCTTCGCCCGAATCTCCGGGGTTCATCCAGTATGTATGCCATCCGGGAGCGATTGTCTGCTCGATGGCCACATACATCGTCTGGCCGGGCTCGATACGGGAGAGTTCCGGGACAAGACGGATATCCACGTGTCTTTTTTCCTGCGCCTGCGCAAGGTTGTGCCCCGCCGCGGAAAAAAACGTAAAAGCCATAAAAATCAGAAGGATATAATAAAATTTCCTGTTCATGAGGTTCACAGTGTAATGTAAGGGCGTTTCGGGGCAATCCTGATTTTTATTCGGTTTCTCTTGACAGAATGTTACTTGAATGAAGAAAATAAGGGCATTCAGACCAAAAGGAGGTTTTTTATGGCTGCGCAAACGGCTGCCAGGGCGGACACGGGCATGAATGCGCCTCTCTGGAATCCGCCAAAGGATCTGCTGGAAAACTCCCAGCTTGCGGGGTTCATGCGCCGCATGGCGGTTGAGACCGGCGATGAAAGCCTGCGGGATTACCGGAATTTGTGGCGTTGGTCGGTGGACAATATGGAGGCTTTCTGGTCGAGTCTGTGGGATTACTGCGGGGTCATCGGCGAGAAGGGATCAACGGTTCTTGATAACCCGGGTCAAATGCCGGGCGCGCAATTCTTTCCGCAGGGGCGCATCAACTACGCCGAGAATCTTTTGCGCCGGCGTGACAACCGCGCGGCCGTCGTTTTCCGCGATGAAACCGGCGCCGAGCGCGAACTGAGCTTTGCGCAGCTGCATGAAGAGGTCAGCAAATGGCAGCAGGCTTTCCGCGCCGAAGGCGTACGCGAAGGCGACCGCGTGGCGGGTTATATGCCGAACATGCCGGAAACGGTCATTGCCATGCTGGCGG
This sequence comes from Pseudomonadota bacterium, assembly GCA_016198545.1. Classification (GTDB taxonomy): domain Bacteria; phylum Pseudomonadota; class Alphaproteobacteria; order Micavibrionales; family Micavibrionaceae; genus JACQIJ01. The sequence goes on along the minus strand of JACQIJ010000091.1, from coordinate 6,088 downwards.
CCGCAAGCCTCGGCGCGATATGGTCTTCCGCTTCGCCCGACTTCGGCGCGCAGGGCGTCATCGACCGCTTCGGCCAGATTGATCCGAAGATATTCGTTGCCGTCGAGGGCTATTACTATGCCGGCAAGAAAATCGATTGCATGGAGAAAATAAAGGCTGTACAGCCGCATCTGAAGGGTCTGAAAAAGACGGTCATCGTTCCTCTTGTCAATGCCGATCCCGATATTTCGAAGCTTTCCAATGCCGTCATGGCTATGGATTTCGTTTCAAAGCACAAGCCGCAGGACGTTCAGTTCAACCGCATGCCTTTCAATCATCCGCTGTTTGTTATGTTCTCCAGCGGCACGACGGGGATTCCTAAATGCATCGTGCACGGGCATGGTGGTACGCTTTTGAAGCATCTGGAGGAACTGCGGCTGCAATCCGATGTACGGCGCAGCGATCGCGTTTTTTATTTCACGACCTGCGGTTGGATGATGTGGAACTGGCTGGTCAGCGCGCTGGCGGCTGAAGCCACGCTGCTGCTTTATGACGGTTCTCCATTCCATCCGGACGGCCATGTGCTCTGGGAATACGCATCCCGCCACAAGGTGACCCTGTTCGGGACTTCCGCCAAGTATATCGATGCGCTGAAAGGATACGGTTTGCGCCCGGGCGATACGCATGATTTGTCTTCCGTGCGCACCGTTTGCTCAACGGGATCACCGCTCGTGCATGAGAGTTTCGATTATATTTACGATGCGGTCGGCAAGAACGTCCATCTTGCCTCCATTTCCGGCGGTACCGACATTGTCGGCTGTTTCGTTCTCGGCAACCCTGTGTCTTCGGTCTGGCGGGGGGAAATTCAGGGCCCCGCTCTCGGCATGGATGTGGATGTGTTCGATGAAAGCGGTCGATCCGCTTCTTCCGGCGCCGGAGAACTCGTATGCAAAAAACCGTTTCCGTCCATGCCGGTTGCATTCTGGAACGATCCGGACGGCAGCAAATATCACGACGCATATTTCGGCGTTTATAAAAACATCTGGCGTCACGGAGACTGGATGGAGTGCACCTCGCACGGCGGCTATATCATATACGGCCGATCCGACGCGACTCTCAATCCCGGTGGCGTGCGCATCGGCACGGCAGAGATTTACCGGCAGGTCGAACAGGTTCCCGAGGTCATGGAATCCATTGCCGTGGGCCAGGACTGGAAGGGCGACGTGCGGGTTGTTTTATTCGTGCGCCTGAAGGAAGGCGTTTTGATGGACGCAACTCTGGAGAAAAAAATTAAAGACCGCATACGTGCGGGGGCTTCTCCCAGACATGTGCCCGCGAAGATTGTTCCGATTGCCGATATTCCGCGCACGAAATCCAACAAGATAACGGAACTGGCTGTACGCGACGTCATTCATGGACGAAAAGTGAAGAATGTCGAGGCGCTGATGAATCCCGAGGCGCTGAAACTCTACGAAAATCTTGACGCGCTGAAGGATTAGAATATGCGCGGCTATTTTGGAATCGGCGTCGAAGGCATCAGCAAGGAACAGAATGTCGGAAACCTCGTCCGCTCCGCCCATGCGTTCGGGGCCGGGTTCTTTTTCACAATCGCGCCGTCCGTGGACGTGAAGGCGATGCGCGTCTCTGATACTTCCGGCGCGTTCGATCATGTCCCTTATTATCAATATGAGAGCATTGGCGAACTATCTCTGCCGAAGGGCTGCCGTCTTGTCGGCATCGAACTGATAAAGGATTCGGTTGATCTTCCCTGTTTCCGCCATCCGGTGCGCGCCGCTTATGTGCTGGGCCCGGAAATGGGCAGCCTTTCGCAGGAAATGGTGGCCCGTTGCGACCATATCGTGAAAATCCCGATGAAGTTCTGCGTCAATGTCGGTGTCGCCGGTGCGTTGGTCATGTACGACCGTATGATTTCGATGGGGCGTTTCGTCGACAGGCCCGTATCCGAAGGCGGCCCTGCGGAACCTGTTCCGGTTCATGTGCAGGGACACCGCCGCCGTATCCGCAGCAAAAAGGATGTGGCATAGGGGCGGCGGGCTATTTTTTGTCGTTGTAGGGAATGCCCGCTTCCGCGTAGTTTTCGCGCTTCATGTCCGACAGGATGATGTGAACGGCCTCGGGCGGACAACTGACGGAATTGCAGACTGCGTCCGTAACCTTGCGGACAAGGGCGCGTTTTTGCTCGGCCGTGCGGCCTTCGATAAGGTGAATTTGGACTATTGGCATTCCCGGTCGCTCCGTTATATTAATGGGCGTATAACGGTGAAAGCATAGATATATGAAATACCTGCTTCAATCTCTTTTATTCATTTTTCTGACGGCATCTTCCGCTATGGCGTGCGAACCGCCCGCTTTTCCCCAACCCGAAGACATTGCCCAGATTGAAATGATTGCCTCCCGCAACGGCGAACTGAAGCCCGAAGAGCAGGTTGCGCTCGATTCCTACCGTCAGGACAGAGGCCGCTACGCAGATCTGTATGACATGGCCTATCCGTGTCCACTGCAGTTTGGCAACAATGTCGAGAGGCTGAAGGCCGAAAACAGCGATAAATTTATAGAAGAAATGGATATTCTTGTAAAAAAATGGGACAGGGCGCAGTCGCTCCCTGACAGCCATCCGCCTGATAAACAAGAGAATTTTGTTGATATTCCGCAGGACGAGATGATGATTGTCGAGTAATAATATTTTACATATTTATATAGACAATATCAGCAATAATCGTGTAATAATTAGGGAATAAGGGGATTGCTATGAATCAGCGGCGCGGCCCCCGGGCCAAGGCCATAGCTATAGATCTGGGTGATGTCTTCTTTCGCCGCGGCGGGGGAGGGGGCGGGTTTGATGACGACCCGCGCGATCCGACCGGGATTGAAAAGAAAATCAGGGAATATGCGGAAGATCTGATTTTACAGGAGCGCCGGAAGCTTGAAGGCAAGTTGTCGCTGCAGGCGCACAGGGATCGTCTCCAGCGCGATAGAGAACTGGACCGGGAATTTGACGGTATTTCGAAAGATACCAGCCTGCGCGGTACGTGGAATGCGGTCAAAGTCATATTCAAGTACGAATTCGCCAGTCCGGCTTTTAATCCCGCATGAAAAAATTCATCGTCGAAGGCCGTTCCGAAAACAGCATGGAGGAAGCGCTGGCCGACGCCATGTCGAGGGCATCCGTCCACATGGCCGAAGGCCGGGATGTGAATATTGCCGTTCTGGAACTGGGAATGGCACCGGGGCGCGGCTATAAGGCCGTTTTGGAAGTTACGGTCGTTCCGATGGGGGATGGCCGCGGATCAAAGCCTGTGGAGCAGGATGTTGAGCTGAAAAGGATGCGCGACCGGCGTTTCCCCGAACAGCTGCGGTATGAGGCGCAGCATGTCAAGCAGATGGTGCAGGATCATTTTACGACGATCGCGGGCGATGCGCCGGAAGTGTCCGATTATTATCTGAAAGATCTCAATGAGGCAGGGCTTCTGAACCAGATTATCGAGAAGGAATTTCTTCATGCGACGCAGGGGCGGGGCGTGCATGAAAAAACCGGCCCTTCCGGGCGAAAACCGTTGCCTGATGAGTGATAATCCGCGGTTTCCGCAAGGTCTCTTCACAAACATTGCAAAAGCGCGTACTTTTATAGGCTGTAGGAATGCGCGGAGAGTTGTTTCATGGCCCAGTTTACCCTTCCGAAGAACTCAAAAGTAAAAAAAGGAAATGACATTGACGCGGCCGGCGCCGGCGCGAAGCGCATGAAGACCGTCCGCATTTACCGCTGGAACCCGGACGATTCGGAAAACCCGCGGCTGGACAGTTACACGATCGATCTCGACAAGTGCGGGCCGATGGTTCTGGATGCGCTGATTCACATCAAGAACGACGTCGATAGTACGTTGACGTTCCGCCGCTCCTGCCGGGAGGGAATTTGCGGTTCCTGCGCCATGAATATAGACGGCACGAATACGCTTGCCTGCACCAAGGCGCTTGATGATGTGAAGGGCGATGTGAAGATAACGCCGCTGCCGCACATGCCGGTTGTAAAAGATCTTGTGCCGGATCTTACCCATGTATATGCGCAATATGAAGCTATAGAGCCGTGGATGAAGACGGACAGCACGCCGCCGGCGCGGGAACGGCTTCAGGCGCCGGATGACGCTGACGTTCTGAACGGCCATGACGGGCGCGGCCCTGCGGCATGCATCCTTTGCTTTTGCTGCTCTACGTCATGCCCCAGTTACTGGTGGAACGGCGATCGTTTTCTGGGGCCGGCGATATTGATGCAGGCATGGCGCTGGATTTCGGATACACGCGACGAGGCAAAAGGCGAACGTCTTGACCAGCTTGAGGATCCGTTCCGCCTGTATCGCTGCCATACGATTATGAATTGCACGAAAACCTGCCCCAAGGGTCTGAATCCAGCGCAGTCCATTGGCGAAATCAAAAAGTTGCTGGCGACGCGTAAACAGGGTTAATATTAAAACAGGAAATATCTAAAACGAAAAGGAACCCCGGGCATGGCCTATTTTCCTTTCCCATATCTTGCGACTGCCTCTGGCGCGCTGCTTGCATTTTTTCTGGGCATGGTCTGGTATCATCCGAAAGTTCTCGGAGCGCACTGGATAAAAGCGCGCGGATCTGAAGCATCAAGCGGTCCGGTTCGCGATGTACTTCCGTTTTTTGTCTCGCTGGCTTTATGGTTCATTGCTTCCTGCTTTTATTCTTTTCTTGTCGGGCTTTTGCACATCAATGAGGTGAACGGCTATATAAGCCTTGCCTGCCTTTTGTGGGTGGCGTTTGCGATGCCGCCGATTATCATGGGGTCGCTTTACACCGGATATCCGTTTCAGGCGGTTGCCATCGACGCGGGATATCATCTGGCGGGGTATTACATGTTCGCGTTGTCCCATATAGCCATCGGGATCGTATAGGTCATTCGCCCAGAGGCTTGCCAGCGAAGGGCGCAAAGCTTATCTCCGTGCGGCAGTCGGCATCGGCCATCTGGATGTAATTCGCGGGTGAAATCACAATTTTCTGTGCGCAGTCCGAAAATCCCTCGACGGGAATAAGTTCGCTTTTTCCCTCGCCATCCGTCCAGGGAAGATCGCCTTTTTCCGTGCTGCGCGTTTTTAGCGTTACGGCCCGTCCGCTGGAGGCGATTTTCATTTCTTTTATCTCAACCGATGTCTGATAGTTCTCGAAAAGATTCTGTCCGCCGAGAACGCTTTCGATGAAGCTCTGCTTGTCCAGCTTCATTTCAACTTCCTTGACTGGGAGTCCGGGAAGGGCAAATTTCGTCATGCTGCGGAAGTTTCCTTTCGGGGCCAGGTGGCGGTTCAGCCATGCGCTTATATCCTCCGGCGTTCTTTCAGGGCTGCGCGCCGTCGATATCGCCTTTGCCTCTTCAAGGAACGAACGGACATTGTCCTGAGTCAATCTGGTAACGAAGTCTTCGGCGTTGGCGTCTGCGTAAGAGAGATTGGAAAAAGTCAGCATGAATACGGCTATAAAGAAGATCTTTTTCACTTTTACAACCCTTCCGAAAAAACGATATCCGTTGTGCATATTGCATCGTCGAGGCGGATCAGGAAGTTTTCATCAAGCGATAATTTTTGTTCGCAATAGGATGTTCCCTGGACCGGCATGATGACTTCATTTCCCGCCCCGTCGTCGACGGGCATCAGGCCGCGCTCGTAATTCGTGACAAGAACGGTCGCTGATTTTTCGTCGTCGGCAATATCGATGTATTCGATCCTCACCTTCGTTTCGTGTTTATCTATCGTTCTCTGCCCCTGCATCACATTGCCGATGAAGGTGGCGCGGTCCATTTCCAGCGTACGCTTTTCCTCCGGCTGGTCGGGGATGCTGTAGCGGAGCGTCGTGGTAAAGCGGATCTCTTTGCTTAGATGGTCCATAAAATAATCGGCCAGCGCGTATGAATCCATGTCGGTTCGTTGTCCGCCGGTTATGGCGGCGAATTCCTCGATAAATCTGACGACATAAGGTTCGGTCAGGCGGTCGGGGATAGAAGCGGATCCGGCCCCCGTTCTGCTCAGGAATGTGACGGATAGAATCAGCGCGATGAACACGTTGAAGGTAATAAGGC
>JACQIJ010000090.1 GCA_016198545.1 Pseudomonadota bacterium | reverse complement strand
TGCCATTTTTTCAATACATTTTCGGATTTGCGCGGAAAGACGACGGTGATGGAGTTCCGATGCCGCCATGCGTGGATGCCCGCGTCAGAAAATTTTTCAATGGCATATTCCGCCATGTCGGCGCAATGGACTATGGCTTTCCGGAACCCGTTTTCACCCAGCGTTTTAATGAGATACCAGAAAAAGAGCGGCGTCAGGCCGCTGCGTGATCCGGTTACTGTCGTATCCGATGTGCCTATATACTCAACGGCGCGGGAAATGCGGTTGACATGTTCGCGTTTTGCCATGGCGATGCCGCAGGGCATCGGGATGCCGGGCATTTTGTGGCCGCTGACGGCGATGGAATCGATTCCGGCATCGAACCCGAACGGCTGCGGGTCGTTCACGAAGGGCAGTATCATGCCGGATAGAGCCGCATCGGCATGCAGGTAATAGCGCGTGATGGCGCGTTCTTTCAAAATCATCTTTATTTTATCCAGATTGTCGATTGCCCCGCGCATCGTGGTTCCGATATTGGCGAAGATAATCGGCGGCACGTCGCGGTGGATCCCCAGCGTTGCGGCGAGATCGTCGTAGTCGATTTCCCCGTCGGGGCGGCTTTTAATCATGATGCTTCGCATATTTACCATGCGCAGAACTTTTGTGACGCTGTAGTGAGTGTCTTCAGAATAATAGACGATCCCGTTCGGAAACAGTTCGCGGGCAAGATAAACTCCATACATGTTTCCTTCCGTGCCGCCGCCGGTGACATAGCCCCAGACATCCTTATCGTCGGCCCGCAATATGGATTTAAACCACGCAATTACCTCGCATTCGAAATCATGGGTATTGATGCGGAAACTGGTCGGCAGGTACGGGTCGCCGATATTGTTCAGGAACTGGTCAAGAAACGGGTAGAGAGGCGAAAAGTCGACAAGGCGCGTGCTGGGATAGCCGATCATGTGATCGGAATCATGTTTAACCCTCGCCAGAAGTTCATGAAGGATTCGTTGATCTGAGCCGGGAAGCGGGTCGTTCATAGGGCAATATTAGGTGGGCATGGTCTTTTTTTACTTGACCAGGATCAAGGCAGGTATAGTCATAGGCAGTGAAGGTGATGCATGATTGCTTATGAGGAAGCTGTTGGAATTATCAGGGCTGAGGCGGCTGAAAATAGTCTTGAAACGGAAGATAGCGCCCTTTTCGCCCTGCCGGGGCGGGTTTGCGCCGTTGATGTAATATCTCCTGTCTTAAACCAGCCGTTCGATAATGCGGCGATGGACGGATATGCCCTGCGCGCCGAAGACCTTGCCGCCGCCGCCAACGACAATCCTGTAATGCTTGAAATGATAGCTCGTGTCGTTGCCGGGGACGGGAGGGCGTTCAAGGCGCTGCGGCAGGGGGAATGCTATGAGATCATGACCGGCGCACCGTTGCCGCCGGGTTGCGATACGGTCGTTCCCGTGGAAAATACCGTGAAATCAGGCGCGCGTGTAAAATTTACGATGCGGGCGGAACAAGGCGATAATATACGCTGCGCCGGAGAGGATTTTCGCGCCGGAGATGTCGTCATTGGAAAAGACATTATTTTGGATGGAGGCCATATTCTTGCGCTGGCGACGCTCGGGGTCGGTGCTGTGAGGGTATTTAAAAGGCCTTCTGTGGCCCTGATTTCAACGGGGCGGGAGATTGTCGACGACCTGTCGGCACGGCTCGATCCGGGGCAGATTTACAATTCGACAAAGCCTTATCTTGAATCGGCGTTGTCGGGCGCGGGGGGGGATGTTCGTTCTTTCGGGACGGTTGCGGACGATCCGGCCGCGTTCAAAAGAAAATTGCGCGATATAATGGATCACAAGACGGACATCGCCGTGTCGACGGGCGCGGTATCGGCGGGAGCACATGACTTTGTGCCATCGGTTTTAAAAGATCTTGGCGCAGAAATATTTTTTCACAAGGTCGCCATCCGGCCCGGCAAACCCTTGGTCTTTGCGCGGTTGCCGTCCGGAGCGTTGTTTTTCGGTTTGCCGGGCAATCCGATGGCGAGCGCCGCCGGATTGCGATTTTTTATTCAGCCTGCGTTGCACGCATTGCGCGGATTGTCGCCGGAGCAGCCATATTGCGCCGTCCTGGAAGCTCCGTACAGGAAAAAGCGCGGTTTGACCCAGTTCGCGCGGGCGCGCATTCTATGCGGCGGCAATGCCGTCCTTTATGCCGATATCTTGCCGCGGCAGCAGTCCTTCATGGTGAAACCATTCACGGATACGAATGGCTGGGCAATCGTTCCCGCGGAAACGGAAAATATTGCTGCGGGAGAAAAAATCAGAATTATGCCTGACGGTAACGGCCCTTTTCATCTGCGCAAAGATGGCATCGTTCGGTGTTGAAGTGCGGGCAGGACTGGCCGATATCCAGATCGCAGAAATGGCACAGCGCATAAGCGTCGCGCAGCGAGAGTTTGTCCTGTTCAACGTCAATTCCCATCTTTTTAATTTGCGCCAGCGCGCGTGAAAACGTCTCCGGCGTGATGCCGAGGTGGTTGGCGATAGTCGACTTTTGGAACGGCAGCGCGATTTCCATCGAATCGCTGCCCTGTTCCATGTGCAGCTTTAAAAAGTAGTAGCCCAGCCGCTCCACCGGGCTTTTGGCAACGATGCTGTCAATCTGGTGGATGGCGTTTTTATAATGACGGCTCAGGATTTTTAAAAGATTGCATGCGAATTGCGGGTCGGTCAACGCCCGCCGCTGCACCGTTTCCGCCGGGATTATTAGCATACGGCCGCTTTTGACGGCGATCGCATGCACAGGCGATTTGTAACCGAAAAAAACAGAGTCTTCCATGAAGGTTTCGCCTGCGCCCAGCATGCGGATGGTCGATTCCTTGCCGTCGCTGCTGAAGCGCTGCGTTTTAACGCTGCCGCCCAGAATGTGGAACACGTAGGCAACATCGTCGCCCTGCGCGATGATTTCCTTTCCGGCTTCTATTTCGACAACGTGCGAACTGAACAACAGCGTTTGCAGGTTTGGTTCCGATAGTCCGTCGAACAGGGAGGGTATGCCGTCATCCCTGTGCGCCTTCCGGCGGCGCAACAGGTCTTCGACAAATATTTCAATTGCTTTTTCCATCAATTTCTATCCGGCTTGATTCAGATCAATCGTCATGAGGTTCGCATATGCGAAAACGCTAACGGACTGATTCCAGTGGCTACCTTATATCGGAGTGATGCGTAAATGACCACACTTTCCGGACATGAAGTTTCCAAAAATGACCAGATGCGCGCTCTTATCGCAAGTACGGTCGCCTTCACGGTCTGTTTTGCCGTCTGGACTATTTTCTCTATTATTGGAATTGAGATTAAGGAAAATCTGGGGTTGAGCGACACCCAGTTCGGACTGTTGGTGGGAACCCCGATTTTGACGGGTTCGCTGACACGGTTGTTTCTTGGCATCTGGACGGATCAATACGGCGGACGGATCGTTTACGTGGCGGTCATGATGGCGGCGGCTGTGGCGACATGGCTGCTGACCTTCGCGACGACTTATCACCAGTTCCTTTTCGCCGCGCTGGGCGTCGGCATCGCGGGCGGATCGTTTGCGGTCGGCGTCGCCTATGTTTCTAGATTCTATGCGAAAGAACAGCAGGGAACGGCTCTGGGCGTTTTCGGTTCCGGCAATGTCGGCGCCGCCGTGACGAAGTTTGCCGCGCCGTTCGTCATGGTGTCGATGGGATGGGAAGCGGTGGCGCAGATTTGGGCCGGGGTTATTTTCGTGACGGCCATCCTGTTCTGGCTGGTGACGAAGGACGATCCGGAGCGTGCGGCGCGGTGCGAGCGGAAAGAAAAAGCGCGCGGCGCGTTTTTACAGCTGGAGCCGTTGAAAAACATACAGGTGTGGCGTTTTTCCCTCTATTATTTTTTCGTCTTCGGCGCGTTTGTCGCGCTGGCGCTGTGGCTGCCGCATTACCTGGTCGATGTTTATCACCTTGATATCAAGCATGCGGGGATGCTGGCGGCGGCTTATTCCATTCCGGCCAGCCTGTTCCGCATTCTTGGCGGCTGGCTGTCGGATAAGATCGGCGCGCGGCGGGTGATGTACCTGACCTTCACCGTATCTGTGATCTGCCTGTTCTTCCTGTCCTATCCGCCGACGGATTATACGATTCACGGCATCGACCGCGACATCGGTTTTACGATCGCGACCAGCCTTCCGGTATTTATCGCACTGATTTTCGTTCTGGGTTTTTTCATGTCGCTGGGCAAGGCCGC
>JACQIJ010000098.1 GCA_016198545.1 Pseudomonadota bacterium | reverse complement strand
GTCCAAAAGCGTGCGGGCTGAAAAACGGGGGGCTTTACGTATTAAAACCCTTCCGGTCAAATGGTTTCTTTAAAGACGGCCGCGCGACGGCGCGCGCTGATTCCTGTCTTCATATCAGCCTTGTCCTTTCCCTGCTTTTCCACGCAGGATGAATGACGCGCACAATCCGGTCGTGCGGCTCGTCCTCCGATGGAAACGTGGCCGCGCGCGCCAGCTTCATGAAATGATCGCGCTCGATGCGCTGACCATGCTCGTCCCCGCGTTTTTTGTTGCGCGTGCGGCATACGCCCGCAGGAACCAGAAAAGCGACAAACACCACACGATGCGTCTTGTGCAAAAGCCGGTATATCCCGGCGCGCTCCTTCTTCGTCAGGTTTGTCTGATCCCAGATGAAGGACTTCCCTTCCGCGACCAGACGTTCGACCTTTTCCTTCATCATCAAAAGGGCGCGGGGACTGAACTCCCCGAAGACTTCCGTATAGCTTCTACCCTGCGCCGCGGCAAATTCCCTGATGAATTCATCGCTGGAAGCAATTTCATAACGTTTCGGATGACGGCGCGCCCACGTGCTTTTGCCGCTGCCGGGCATGCCTACAAGCACCAACGCTTCCGGCTTATGTCTTTTGTTGTCCATCGCAACCTTGTCCTGAGGCCACAACGTAAGTTATAAGTAAGTAAGACGCAACGTCGCTTGGGGAGACAAAAATGTCGCAAAAAGGCAAGAATAATGAAAACCCGGTCAAACATGTCGCAGCCGTTCTGGCGCTGGTCGCCATATTCATCGTCGGCGTATCGGCGTGGGACGCGCGGTACAAGGACATGCAGGGAGTGGATTCGGCCTATTCCAGCATAAGCCCCGCCGCCGGCGATGAAATAAAAATCGGAGCGAAATGGGCGTTGACCGATCATGACGGGCAGCCCGTCAATCAGGATTCGTACGGCCCCAGGTACAAACTGGTCTTTTTCGGTTTCACCCGCTGCCCGGATATATGCCCGACTTCCATGCAACGGCTGGCGGCAGCGCTTGATCTTCTGGGCGATGCGGCCAATGACGTGCAGCCGCTGTTTATCACAACTGACCCGGCGCACGATACCGCCGAAACGCTGAAGGATTATGTGATGGCCTTCAGCCCCCGCATTGTGGGCCTGACCGGAGCGCAGGATGAAATCGACGCAACCGTTGGATCATTCCGCGCCTATGCGGAAAAAGTCGAAGGCGACAACGGGGGATACATGATCAATCACTCCTCGGTGATCTATTTCATGACGCCGGAGAATGAACTCGTGACCGTCTTTGACGCAAGTGATGCGCCCGCGGACATGGCCGCAGAGATAAAAAAGACGATTCCGCAAGGGTAATTCAGGATTCGAACGTATCGTCCGGACGGCGCGGCTTCAGGTCACGCCGCACCCATTGCCATGCGGCATACAGGACGACGAAACAGCCGAAAGATACGAGGTTTATGATAACGACAAGGGCGATGATCGACCACAGAGACAGATTATGCTTGAGAACATTCAGCGCCCGATCGTCTACAAAATAAGAAAGCGCGGCCACAGCCGCCGCAACGCAAGCCAAAATAAAAAACGTTTTCAAAAGCGCGCGGAAACGATTGCATTCGCCGGCATGCTTCATCGCCGCCTATCCTTCCAGAATGCCGTTCAGCTTCATCGCCACGCCCATCGATCCGCGCACCTTCAGCTTCCCCATCATGAACGCGATGTTGGGATCCTGCGTTCCGTTCAGGATCCCCATGAACGTATCGACGGAGCAAGCCAGCGTCGTTACGGCCTCCGCATCGTCATGGCTTATGACAGCCGGACTTTGCGTGGCATCGACGAAAACGATTCCGGCGTCGCCGAAATCGAATTTGACCGTCGCGTTTATCTGCGGCGCGACAGCTAGTTTTTCCTTTATTTTTTCCGTGACGGATTCAAGGCTCATGGGGGGATGGTAACACTATCCGCGCCCGTTTTTAAGAAGATTAAAAAACGTATGGCGCGCCCGGACAAAAACTTAAACCCCGACATTATCTATCAGCCGCGCCTTGCCCAGCCGGACGGCGGCCAGGATGCGCAAACCTTCCGTTTTCGTGCTGGCCTGCCGCAGCGTGCGGGCATCCCTTATTTCCAGATAATCCATGCTATCAAAACCCGCTTTCGCGATTTCCACATGGCCGCCATAGAGTGCGGCCTGCAGACTGCCGCCGGCGCGCAGTTTTTCAGCCATCGAAAACAGGATCTTATTCAGCCGTATCGCCACATGGTATTGCGCCGGGCTTAAATAGGCATTGCGGGACGACAACGCCAGCCCGTTTTCATCCCGCACTGTCGGCACGCCCTCTATTTCGACAGGAATGTTAAGGTCGGCTGCGACGCCGCGTATGACCTGCAGCTGCTGCCAGTCCTTTTCGCCGAACAGGGCGACATCCGGCATCGTTTGAAGCAGCATTTTCGTCACCACCAGCGCCACGCCGTTGAAATGGCCGGGACGGCGTTCGCCTTCGAGAGGCTCCGCCACGCCGCCGATGGAGACAGACGCCGTAAAGCCGTCCGGGTACATCTCGGAAACGGACGGCGCGAACACGGCCTGCGCGCCGGCGGCAGTCAATTTTTCAATATCGGAATCCCATGCGCGCGGATACGCATCGTAATCCTCCCCGGGACCGAACTGCGCAGGATTGACGAAAACGCTGACGATGACGGCTTGCGCTTTTTTTTGCCCCCGCCGCACCAGCTCCATGTGCCCGTCGTGCAGCGCACCCATCGTGGGAACCAGCGCAATCCTGCCGCCCCGCGCCCGCGCCACCTTCACGAAATGGCGCAGTTTTTCGACCGTTTGCAAAACGGCTGGGGGACTGTGGCTGAAAAGGGGCGCAGTCGTCATTCCCCCATTCATAAACCATCCGGCAGTGGAAAGCCACTTCCGCCTACCGCGCCGGATCGACGCGTCCGGCGACGGAAGCATTGCAGCGGAACCATCCGGCGATGCTGACCCGTTCGCGCAAGGGCGGCAACACTTCATGCGGAATTTCCTCGCTGAGGAAAACGGCAAGAGTCCCCGCGCGGGGCACGATTTTCTGAACGGGCAGGGCATCGTTTTCAGGATGATAAAGAACCAGATGGCCGCCGTCCTCCTCGCGCCATCCCGGCGTCAGATAGGCGACGGTCGAGACAACGCGGTTTCTTGCGCCCCGGAAAGAATCCAGATGCTTTTTATAAAAGCCGCCCGGCGGGTAAAGCGCGTAATGCGCCTCGTATTCGAAAAGACCTAGAAAAAGATCGCGGTTCAGCGCCAGCCGCAATTCCTCCATCAAGGCCGCAAACCGCCGCGGCGCATCGGCGCGGCCCGTCAGCCACAGCGTCCGGTCATTGCGGATTCCGGATTCGATTTTCTGCGCCCGATCCCGGCCGATGCCCGCGGACGTCAATTTTCCGGCCGCTTCCTGCGCACGCATATCGTCGAGCAGGGCCGCGCACAAATCCGGGGAGAAATAACCTTCTCTTACCGACCAACCATGCTTTGCAAGGTCGTCGGAAATTGACGGCAAATCCGTGCGGATAAACTGAATGTTCTGCATATGCGGATTATTAGACAAATCGGCGCGACGCGTCCAGAGACGCCATGAAAGCAGCTACCGTGACGGCAGCTTTATGCCCGGCATTATCTGCTCAAGGGTCGATTTCAGTACGGCGATATCATGATTGCAGCCGTCCCGGAAAGCCTGCTGCGCAGGCGGATACGGGTTGCCGCCGGCGATGACGAAGGCTCGTTCGAGCTGCACTTGCGTTACGGCTTTTTTATCTCCCGCCATTTCTTTCAGGGCGCGGACGAATTTACCTCGGATATCAAAGCTGTCTTCTTCCAGAACATCGTTTTTCAGCACCGATCTCAAAAGTCTGAAGTTAACCTGTTTTTCCGCATTTTGATCCAGCGCCGTACCGGCCACGAGTTCGTTTATAGGCAGGTAGGCATCCGTTGCCTCAGCCGTGAAATGCGATTCGACCGCTTGCTCGATCAGGCGGCTGACATCTTCGTAACTCAACATCTCCGGCGCTTTTTCAAAGGTCTTCCGGTACGCGCGCCGTACTTCGTCGGGAACATTGGCCATCCGATCCAGAT
>JACQIJ010000087.1 GCA_016198545.1 Pseudomonadota bacterium | reverse complement strand
GCTATATGCTTGCCTCCCTTGCGAACGTGAATTGTAACCTTGCCTTCATGAGTGAACTTGAGCGCATTTCCGGTCAGGTTCATCAATATCTGGCGCAGGCGTTTCGGATCGCCGATAACGACGAAAGGGACATCTTTATCAATATCGTCGAGAAGCTGCACACCCCTCCCGTAAACCTTCACCGCCAGCGCTTCGTTAATCCCGCGCACCAACGTACGGACAGGCACTTCAAACGCATCAAGCTCCATCTTGTTCGCATCGATTTTCGCAAAATCAAGAATGTCATCGAGTATCTCAAGCAATCCGCTGGCTGATGTCTTGGCGATATCGATCATGGTTTTTATTTTTACATCCGGCTTTTCTTCTCCTATCAGTTCCAGCAACCCGTATACGGATTGCATAGGCGTGCGGATTTCATGGCTCATCGTGGCCAGAAAATTCGCCTTCATTTCCGCAGCCGCATCGGCCTCGGCCACGGCGGCGCGCAATCTTTCTTCGGCCTCCTTGCTGGCGGAGATATCGGTGGCCCAGAGAATCCATGCGTTTTTGCCCTCGAAATCGCCTTCCTCAACAGTCAGCTTTACCCACCGCCCGCCGCAGGGCGTAGGAAGCGAACAGTCGCGCACGCCGCCTGTTCCCTGCAGTTTTCGCGCAAGAGCTTCCGCATCCTTTCCCGGCCATGCCTGCGTAAAAGGACTGCCTTCCAAATCATTTTTATTTTTCAGAATATTTCTGACGGCCGCATTGGCGTACAAAATATCCATGCGCTTCCGGTCGCGCAGAATGACGCATACGCCGACAGGGCACTGATCGTAAAAAGCGCGGATATCCATCGAAAAAAACCACCGGATCTTGACAGACCGTATCCTAACACAGATATATCGGGTCTTACACCACCTGATTGAGGTTGCAAATGGGATACAAAATAGCAGTAGTCGGCGCGACGGGGGCGGTCGGGCGCGCAATGCTCGACATACTGAACGAGCGCAGTTTTCCGGCGGACGATGTCGTGGCGCTGGCATCGGCGCGCTCAGCAGGGCAGGAAGTGTCGTTCGGCGACCGCAATCTGAAAGTTCACGACCTCGCGAAATTCAATTTCAAGGGCATCGATATCGTCCTGTCCTCGCCCGGCGCGAAAATCTCCGCCGAATACGCCCCAGCAGCAGCAAAGGCGGGCGCAGTCGTCATCGACAACACAAGCCATTTCCGCATGGATCCCGATGTGCCGCTGGTCGTGCCGGAAGTCAATCCCGCGGCACTGGCTGATTTTTCAAAACGCAATATCGTGGCCAACCCGAACTGCTCGACCATACAGATGGTCGTCGCCCTGAAGCCCCTTCATGACATCGCGCGCATAAAACGCATTGTCGTCTGCACATATCAATCAACCTCCGGCGCCGGAAAAGAGGCGATGGATGAATTGTTCTCCCAGACGCGGGGCATCTATACAAATGAAACGCCGCGCCCCGAAATATTCACGAAGCAGATCGCCTTCAACATCATCCCGCAAATCGACGACTTCATGGACGACGGCATGACAAAAGAAGAATGGAAGATGGTCGCGGAAACAAAAAAAATTCTCGATCCCTCTATCAGGATCAGCGCGTCATGCTGCCGTGTTCCCGTTTTCGTGGGTCACTCCGAATTCGTGAATGTCGAATTCGAAAACGAAATTTCCGCGGCCCAGGCCAAGCGTGCGCTACGCGATGCGTCCGGCGTGACGCTAATCGACCGCGAAAGCGAAATGGAATACGTCACCCCCGCCGAAATCGCCGGCGAAGACGATGTGTTCGTCTCGCGCCTGCGCGAGGACCCCAGCGTGGAAAACGGGATTAATTTCTGGTGCGCCTCCGACAACCTGCGCAAGGGCGCGGCCCTGAACGCCGTGCAACTGGCTGAACTGCTTGTCAAAAAGCACCTTTAAATCTTTAAATAAAGAGATTCAGACGTTTGCCACGATTGGGGTTGATTTATTGACCCGGCGGGTTTATAACCCATGTCTCTTTTCAGTCTTCCGTAAAGACTGCCACATTGACGCGGGATGGAGCAGCCCGGTAGCTCGTCAGGCTCATAACCTGAAGGTCACAGGTTCAAATCCTGTTCCCGCAACCAACATCTCTTTGAAATATCAGGAAAATCTGACGTATTGTCGTCGCCGTCAAGGCGATGATAATCGTCTGTGTACTACCTGTGTACTAAAAAATGAGCGAACCCATGAGTATCATAATCATGATTATTGGGTGTAAATGGGTGGTTTTTTGGCTGGCCTATTGGGTGCAAATGGGTGTATTATCGGGTGTATGATAAAGACCGATACCGTAAAAATCACCCAGGACGTCCTCGCCCTTGTCTCTGAGATCGACGAGTTCAAAGGGGCGTGGCGCGCACTGGGGACTTTGGCACCGGAGCGTCTGTCGGCCCTGCGCCGCGTGGCCACCATTGAAAGCATCGGCTCGTCAACCCGCATTGAGGGCAGCAAGCTGTCGGACCGCGATGTCGAGCGCCTGCTGTCCAACCTCCAGATCAAATCCTTTGAAACGCGGGATGAACAGGAAGTCGCCGGTTACGCTGAGGCGATGGAGCTGATCTTCCAGTCATGGGCAGATATCACGCTGACGGAAAATCATATCAAGCAGCTGCATCGTGATCTTTTAAAATACAGCGAAAAGGATTCACGCCACCGAGGGGATTATAAAACCTCATCCAACAGCGTCGCGGCCTTTGACGAGGACGGCAACCAGATCGGGATCGTCTTTGAGACGGCCACGCCCTTCGATACACCGCGCCTGATGACGGAGCTAGTCGCATGGGCGAACGCGACGCTGGAGACAAAGGCGCTGCATCCCTTGCTCGTCGTCGCCATCTTCATCGTAATTTTTCTTGAGATCCATCCCTTCCAGGACGGCAATGGCCGCTTGAGCCGCATCCTGACAACGCTGCTATTGCTGCGTGCCGGATACGCCTATGTTCCTTACAGTTCGCTCGAAAGCGTGGTCGAGCAGAACAAGGAAAACTATTACCTTGCCCTGCGCCAGACGCAAGGATCGATCAGGACTGAGGCTCCCAACTGGCAGCCGTGGATCTTGTTCTTCCTGCGCGCCCTTCAAAGCCAGATGCGGCGCCTCGCCAAAAAGATGGAGAGAGAAAAACTCGTCCTGTCGGCGCTACCGGAGCTGTCGGTGAGTATCCTGGAACAGGCGCGGGAGCATGGCCGCGTGACGATTGGCGAGATGGTCAAGCTTACCGGCGTTAGCCGTAACACCCTGAAGGAACACTTCCGCCAGCTGCTCGAAAAAGGGCATCTGGTGATGCACGGCTCTGGCCGTGGGGCGTGGTATTCACTGCCTTAGCGTCTATATAAGCAAACATCACGCCCCCCGTTCAAGCTGGGGTTCATCCACATCCGCCCAATCCCAGTTGACTGCGCCGTCGGCTTTTATGTGGGGCTTGAAATACGCATTCCGCCCAGCGGCACGCGACATTTCAACAGTGACAGTCAGGTCGATCTGGTCACCGCTGAACGGCTTGTCTTGGTCGCTCGTACCGTTGCATTGCCCTGTGACAGAAACAAGGATGCCATCATCATCTTCATCGACTATAGCCTCCTCATAATAAGTCTCGTCGAACAGCGCATTTGTCTCGGCCATCTGCCCCGACAAATCGTCCATGACAGCGTAGTCGTATTCGGGTAGAAATTCCTCGATGATGTAATTTTCCAGCGTGTCATAGACCCACCAGACCGTACCTGTGAAAAGAGACTCGCGATCCAAAAAATCTACAATTTTCCGAGCGATCATTTTAGAATCCGGCAGGTGCGGAGGAAGCCCCTCCAGTTTCCCGCGCCGCGCATCCATCAACGCGATGTCTGGCACAAGAATGGCCGCTTTCTCCAGTTGATGGAGAGGATGTTTCTTCTCCGCCAACAACGCCGCGTGACTTTTATATCCGAAGAACGCCGCCGTCAGCTCCCGCGCATGGGTCGCCTTCAGGTTTTCATTCGTTTCGGATAGAACGTAGGCACGGAGAAAATCCGCGCACATTTTCGAGATATCGGCTTGCATGATGCAATCCTTTCGTTAAAGGCTGGGCTTAAGTCCGGCAGTTCGGGAACGTTTAAAAACTACCTGTGCCAGCGGTTTCACGAAGGTTGCTGTAGGCAGTAGTCTGAAGTCTTATCGTCTTTTCGGTCGTTCCGAGCCGAGGCATACGATTCCTATTTCCAATGATAGCAGGATCACTGCCGAAAAGATAGGAAATGCTTATATAAGCCGTTGTCATACCTCGGTGTGTTATTAGGCCGTATTTTCTCTTCTCCACGCCTGTACGTTGCTTTTCGCTTGCGTTCTCGTAATGTTCTTATAAAATAATCCCCACACTATAAACATAATGAGTCTAAATTCATGGTGTTCGATATTTCGACACCTGAACGGGGGATCATGGGTCACGTCAGGCTGGGCAAGTTGCCCACATCGCAGAAATGGAAGGAGATCATCGCCCTACTGGGCGACGATGGCACTTCTGCGCAAGCCTTGGCGGAGGCCGTAGCAAATGCTGCCATTGCTGGCCTAGAAAAAGCTGCCAATGACAAAACACTCGTTGCTGTTTATCAGATGCTGGTCGATATCCCGCAGGCAGCAAAGGAGAAAGATTTTCAGGCGGCACTAAAAAAGATCGGCATTGATGTACCGCAAAATCCAACCCTCGATAACATTGCAGAAGGTATGGCGAAAACCATTGACGCCATTTCTGCCAAAAACGGCCTGCGCACGGATCTGGGGACGATGGCTAAACAATCAGCCATCTCTACTTTCCTTGAAATGTCGGACAATGCCTCCCAAACTCTCTGGGGGTCGAACACGGATGATATGCAGAGTGGGATCGCATCTTTTACCGATACGGCACGTTTTGGGGAATTAAGTCAGCGTTTTCACGCTGATCTCAGCCACAGAATATTGAATTACCATCTCGACCGAGAAATGCCCAGGCACGTTTCGGTCACGGGAAGATTTCCAACCATTGCAGACATGAATGTATTTCAAGCTGGCCTGAGAAAACATTGCATGGAATCGTCCATGATTATGCGGCCATTCGCGCGGGATTGGCTTGGCAAGCAATATTCATCTCAGGCGAAAGATGGATCAAGACCTAAAATGGATGCGAAAAAATCAGCTGGGTTCATTTATGTTTCTATGAATAAAATTGCAAAAGAGCAACGACAAAGAGGGAAAGATGCCTGAGATTATTTGCGGCGGTGTGAAATATACTCCGACAGATAGCGAAGATGCTGTCTATCTGGACGTGCATGGCGACGATCCGACCGTTGAGCTGGTAATTGACGACATTGAAAATACCCTCATGTCGAACATCCCTCCCGTTCTCCTCGATCTGTTGGAATTCGCCGCATATATTTATTGCGCGGATCAGCGTACAAAGCGCGGCTCAAATGAACTGGCAAAATTCGGGCAGGCGTGGACGAAACCCCTGAAGTTTGTGATCCCTGTCCGTGAATACGATATTTGGAACAGAGATGATGTGAAGGAAGCTCTTAAGTCGTGCCTTGGCTTCTTATCCGATCATGCCTACGAATTTGAATTCAAGAAGGGCGTGGCGAAAGATCTCAACACGGCACAAAAATACCTTGGTCTCTGGGATGGTGAAAACACGGCTGGATTTACGCCAGACAAAATTTGTCTTTTCTCTGGCGGCATAGATTCCTTCGCAGGCACCGTGGATGATCTGGTAACGAACAAAAAGAATCTCTTTCTTGTCGGCCATCATTCATCCAATAACGTCGTCAGCGTTCAAAAAAAATTGGTCGGAGAACTTCGAAATCGCGGACTTTCAAGGCAAATCTTCTACACTCCTGTCAAAATTCGAAACAAGAACCTTGAGGACAGAGAGAAAGAGCGCACCCAGCGCACACGCTCCTTCATCTTCGCCTCTCTGGCCGTGACTATCGCCCAGCTTTACAAAAAGGATTCCATCACTTTTTACGAAAATGGCGTTGTCAGCCTGAATCTGCCCTTGGGGCAAGATGTGCTTGGCGCTCGTGCCACAAAAACTACGCATCCGCAAACCATCCGTGGTTTTGAAAAAATCTTCTCACTCATTTTGAACAAAACTATCACCATCGAGCATCCATACCAATGGATGACAAAAAGAGAAGTAACGGCACTCCTCCAGAAAAATGGATATGCCGATCTTATCGGTCAGACAAACAGTTGCGCCAATCAACGAAATCCCACAGCCGGAAAACCACACTGCGGGGTCTGCTCGCAATGTATCGACCGTCGTTTCGGCATTCTGGCCGCAGGTCTTGGCACACATGATCCGCAAGATAAATATGCTTGTGATCTTATGCTCGGAGATAGGGGAACGGGTATTGATGTTGTCATGGCGGTTAATTACGTCAGATTGGCTCACGCGTTTTCAGACATTAGCCTTAAGCAAATGAAACGTGATTTCACGTCAGTTTTCGATGCTGCGCCTCATTACAACGACCCTGACGCGCTTGATAAAATTCACAAAATGATGCAAAGCCACGCAAAAGACGTGACGCGAGTCATTGCCGCCGCCGTCAAGGAACACGGGGATGCTTTATCAGAAGGCACCTTACCGGAAAGGTGTCTCCTATCCATGTCCGTGGCGGGCGCGAAAGTTGTACCGATCACGGCGCACATCAAGGATACAACGAATGAGATGAAGGCTTTCATGGATAAGCTCTCTATCCAGCCCTGCGAGTTTGCGGTGGATGATAAGGCGCAGACGGTTCTGTTTTCTGGCGGTCTGGTTCTTCAGGCCAACGAATATTATCTGGTCAAATATCTTCTACCTTCCTTCATCGAAGCGAAAAATAAGCGCGCAGAATCTGCGCCCATCAGCGCGGCGGTTTTGGCAAAAGAATTTTTCAAAGAAAAAGAACCGAGCTTGCGGCAGGCCATTGGGCGCATCAATGAAAAGGTCTCTCAGCGCGTCGGTGTGGACATGGGGGCCGTGATTCCTGATTTCATCGAAAACGTGCATGGACAGGGGTATAGAATCAACGGAGCCGCAAAATTACTCGCGTCCGCCGCTGATCTTGCACCCGCCGTAGCTGAGGCTGTCACAAGCTAAATCCCTCCCTGTCACAAATCCCACCCCCAAAGCGCGGTTTCCCGCGCTTTTTTTATGACTGTTTGTCACAAACTCCCGTGCGCGCCGCGCATATCTGAACTCGCTAAATCCTTGCAAAATTTGGATAAATCCTGAGAGGCCATACGCCCATTCAGGAAAAACATCCAAAACTGGAATGGAGCAGCGAATGACCGAAAACATCTTCTTAAACCAGACCGAGTTATCCCGGCGCTGGAAAATTTCCCCCCGCACCCTGGAACGCTGGCGCTGGCTCGGAGCCGGACCGTGCTTCCATAAAATCGGCGGACGGGTCGTTTACAAGCTGGCGGACGTCGAGACTTACGAAACCGCCCAGCTGCGCCAGAGCACCTCCGATAATGGTCAGGCTATGATGACGGGAGGTGCGGTATGACACCCTTTCGTCAATACGGCATCGAGCATCTTTCAGCGTCCTCCCTCAACCTATATGCAGCCGAACCGGCCCTCTGGGTTCTCGAACGGCTCCTCGGCCACAAGCACGGCAGCAGTGCCGTCATGGCGCGAGGAAAATCGGTCGAGTCCGGTATCCAGCTGGGTCTTATAAAGCCGACCCTTTCTCCCGAAGCCTGCATCGCCCACGCCGAGCGCGAATATGATCGGGAGATGGCCTTGACGCCGGATCCGCGCCGTGAGGACGAACGCAAAAATATCGCCGGTTATGTCGTCGAGGGTCTCAAAGAACTTCGTCAATATGGTGTCCCGACTGCCTATCAGGAAAAAGTCAGCATCGACATTGACGGCGTTCCCGTCCCCTTCATCGGCTATATCGACTGGCGCTTCGACCAGCACGGCATCGTCGTCGATCTGAAAACAGGGGAGCGTCTGCCCTCCGGGATTTCTAACCCCCATGCCCGCCAGGGCGCCATATACGCCAAGGCGCACGGCAATTACGGCATGCGCTTCGCCTACGTCAAGCCTACGCCCGGCAAGAAGGATGGCCGCTCCGCCGCCGTCTACGAAATGTCCGGCGACGAGGTCCACAGCCAGCTGAACGCCTTGCGCGAAATCGCCACCAGGCTCGGCAGGTTCTTATCGATTTCCAAAGACCCTCAGGAACTCGCGGGTCTGCTCTGTCCCAACTACGAGAGCTTCTACTGGTCCAATCCGGCCGCCCGCGAGAACGCCCTGAAAGTTTTTGGATTTTAACCCCCCATCACAACTGAAAAGGAGACTGAAAATGACACTGAACATTGGCGCATCGGGAACGATCAGACCTTATGCCAAATACAACTCGAAAGCCGATAAATGGTTCGCCAAGGGTGACGGCGGCGATGTTGAGGTCGCCCGTCCTACCTTCGTCGCCGACTTTCCTAACATCGCCACAGGATGGCTACGGTTCCGCGAAGGGCAGGCTCCGGAAAGGGTCATGGATCCCTCGCTCGACAAGGCTGCGCCATCGCAGGATGAAGGCTTCAAGCGGGGATTCGTCGTCGCCGTCTTTAGCCAGAAGTTCTTCGGCGGGATTGCGGAATTGTCTTCGGCATCCATCCACATGTGCAATGCCGTCCGCGAGGTCTACCAAGCCTACACCGAGCAGAAAGACGCCCATCGCGGGCAGCTCCCGGTCATCGTCTGCACCGGATCGGAGGCGATGAAGGACAAGTACGGCACGAACTACAAGCCGAAGTTCGAGATCGCCAAATGGGTCGACCGTCCTGCCGAGCTGCCGGATGAAAGCCCTGTCGATCCCAAAGACGTCTTCAAAGTCGAGGCGTCTTCCCCACGGCCCCAACAGGGAACGCCTGTTTCTCCGCCCGCCGCCAAACCGGCTGCGGATCCCCTCATGGAAACAGAGTTTTAAGGGGCTGAATGTGACCGATCAAGCTGTCCTACATACCGACCTGGAACCGGACGCGCAGCAGATGCGTGATCATCTGGAACATTTGTTCGGCGGTTTCCTCGACGGATGTCAGGATGGCTTGATCGAGATCACTTACTGCGATGACGAAAGCGGCCGCCCCAAAAAGGCGAAGCATTTCGGCACCGATGAGATGGACGAGGCCGCCGACTTCGCCTTTGAACAGAATAAAAAGAAAAACGGGAACATCTATGTCGGCGCCGCACTGAGACGGCCAGATATAAAACGCGATGAACG
Organism: Pseudomonadota bacterium; assembly: GCA_016198545.1. Lineage (GTDB taxonomy): Bacteria > Pseudomonadota > Alphaproteobacteria > Micavibrionales > Micavibrionaceae > JACQIJ01. Next base: position 25,409 of record JACQIJ010000087.1, on the reverse strand, counting down.
CGCCGGCGATGCTGACGTTTTGGCCCTAACATCGTTTTACGCCGATCTGGATGAAAAAGGCGCCGCCGAGGCCGCCAAGCAGATTTACCAAGATTGCCCGCCAACCTGCGCCGTCGTGACCGGACGCCATCCTTATAAAAGAGTACAGCTCTGGTGGCGCCTGAGCGAGGCGGCGAAGGATTTGGCCGAAGGCAGGGCGCAGAACGAGGTGCTTGCCAGGACGTTGAACGGGGATAAGACGGTCGCCAATCCTTCCCGCGTCATGCGGCTGGCGGGATCTATCGCCTGGCCGATCAAGGACGGTCGTGAAAAAGAAAGAACCGAATTTCATATTATAAAGAAGGCCGCTGCGGACGGGACGTCGACAGCCATCCAGTCCTACCTGCCGGATCAGGTAAGGAAAGCATTTCCCGCCGTTACCCCTGCCGCGCCGGAAGAAGCACAGGTAGAAACGCCGCAGCTCAATATTGGCTCGTCAGGACAAAATCTTGTCGAAGATTGCATCAAAGCTGTCCAGCGCAATGATCACTGGCACGTCAACCTGACCCGCCTGACAGGGCATTGGGTTGCCGAGGGCCGCTGCGATCTGGAAATGATGCTGTGCGCTCCATCATTCACGCTGTCCGGTTACACCGTCGAACAGACGCGCCGCGAAATGCAGGCGATGATCGACGGGGCGCGCAAGAAATGGAACATTCCAAATCCTCTTGTCACGTCAATCGACAACCCCATCGACATCCCGCTGGCGGCGCATTTCATCCAGGAACTCAACACCGCGATGATCCTGCCGCGCCAATGGATCCTGGGCCGCAGTTTTCTGAAAAGCTATCTTTCAGTTCTTGTCGCGCCGCCCGGTGTCGGAAAATCCACCCTGTGCCTGGCGCAGGCCGTCGCCGTCATCACAGGGGAGGCAATTACCGACCAGGAGGTTCAGGAAACAGGCAGGGTCTGGATTTACAACAACGAAGACGATCTGGACGAGCTGAAAAGGCGTCTGGCCGCCGTCCTGCAACATAACGACATATCCTTCACCGATGTCCGCGGGCAGCTGGCCCTCAATAGCGGCGCGGACCGGCCCTTACTAGTGGCAAAGACGATGCCCGACGGCACGGTCATCAGGTTGCCGGACGTGGAAGCCTGCATCGCTCATATCCGGGTGCACAATATAAAAGCTTTCATCGTCGATCCCTTCGTTGAAACCCACCGCTGCAACGAAAACAGCAACGAGCAGATCAGCCTCGTCGCCCAGCTTTTTAGGGAAATAGCCCGCCGGGGAAACTGCGCGGTCGTCCTCGTTCACCATACCGCCAAGCCGCCGCAGGGATCCTCGGTCGGGTATGCGGGCAATCTTTACGCCGGTCGCGGCGCCAGCGCCCTGGTCGGGGTTGCGCGAGTGATAGAGACGCTCTTCGGTATGAGCAAGAAGGACGCTGAGCGGTGCGGCATACCGGAGAAGGACAAGCATCTTTATGTGCGCCTCGACGACGCCAAAGCCAATCTCTCGCTGGCCAGCCCCGATGCCCGGTGGTTCAAAAAGATCAGTGTCGCCATATCGAATGGCGACGAGGTCGGTGTCCTAGAACCCGTGACGCTCAATATGAAGGCCGTCCCGGAGAGCGACGAGGACTGCGATTTCAAACGAACCATCATCAGCGCTCTCCTGGCGCAAGTCAAAGATCCGGAAATCACCCTCAATGCTGCGGTGAAGCTCCTGGCATGGGGCGGGCATCATGCATTTGAAAAATACCGGCAGTCCGGCGATGGCAATCAGCGTGCCAGCAAAAGCCTTCGCATAAAAGTCATCGAGGCATGCCAATCGAACATCGTGATCGTCACTGGCGATAAAGCCTGTGGCTTCACGGTCGATCTGAACGCCAGACCCGCAAAACTTAAGCGGTTCGAACGTCCGCTGGATGCCACGGACATCGCTTCTGAACCACCTGAAATTTTCAACGACATGGAGGATGAAAATGACACCTGACCTAATCTTTGTTTCATGGCGAAACAGAGTGAAACAGATTGTTTTTGCTAACTGTTTCACTGTTTCCGGATCGCCGCGAAACACACCAGTCTTAAATGCCTGCTTTTATTCACTGTTTCAGTGTTTCGGCTGTTTCCCCCTTATAGGGGTTACAGCTTCCCGAAACATGAAGCTGTCCCCCCAAGGGGCGGAGGTGCGGCCATGAGACGCCACATACCGCCCGCACCTGAAAAGATCGCGGCGTCGCAGGACGCCTTCGCACCTTCGGAATATCTGGCCCAGGCCATGATCGACGGTGTCGATATTGTCGCCCACGCGATGGAGCGAAAATGGGGCATAGACCGCCTTCGTCTTTTGGTCAATGACCTGCTCCGCGCAAAGTTCGACGCCCAGGCAGAGAAGTTCAACGCAGCCATCCAGTCACAAAAACTGGAGCTGATCAAAATGCACGCCGAAGGCATGAAGCGGGCATGGCAGGCGCTGGACAAGGCGGCCACGGAAACCGGACAGAAGCCGATCTCGGCAGACGTCTGGGAGGTCAGGCTCCCCAACTCCGGAAAGATCGTCGCCTTCGTCAGAACTTCGGCGGAAGCGCATCTGGTGGCATCGCCAGATCGCGAGACATGGACGATCTCTGAAATCGCGCACCTGATCGACGGTGCCGGAAACACGGTAGCTGCAATCAAGCAGACGTTTCCCGGCGCTGAAATCACCGCCATCCACAAAACGGATCAAACCCAGCCTCAGTCCTTCGACTGGAAGCAGGGCGACGAGATTCCCTTTTAACCCTCAACGAAAGGAAAAACACATGAACGAGAATATTCAAAAACAAATTCTGGCCCTTGATCTGGGACAGAATACCGGCTGGGCGTTACGGCGCCGCGACGGGCAGATTTACTCCGGCAGGGAGACGTTCAAACCTGATCGCTTCTCAGGCGGAGGCATGGCCCTGCTGCGGTTTCGCAACTGGCTCGACACCTTGCATGAGACCTCTGGCCATATCGAGCTTGTCGTCTTCGAGGAGGTCAGGCGTCATCTCGGCACGACGGCGGCCCATATCTACGGCGCGTTCGCCGGACAGATGTCGGCGTGGGCGGAGTTCAAGGAGATCCCTTATCAGGGCGTCCCGGTCGGCACGATCAAAAAACACATCACCGGAAAGGGAAACGCCTCGAAGGAGGACGTGATCAGGGCCGTTTTTGATCACGGACACACACCTATGGACGACAACGAAGCGGACGCCATCGCCTTGCTGCGCTGGGCCATTGACACAAAAATCGGAGGTTAATCATGCATAACGGATATCGCTCATCACTTTCAAGGACGCCTTCTGCGCCCACCAACGAAGACGAAATGGAACTCATGCGCCGGGCGGCGTGGAAAAAGCAGGGCGTACTGAACGTCTCGCCTTCCGATCACCGTCTGACGTGGCCGGAGAAGGAGCTGGTCAAGCAGCTGGGAGAGAAACTGTACGGCTCCATCATGGAGGTGCAGCATGACTGATCTAGCAAGACCACCGGAACCATACTGGACGCCTGCGATGGTGGAAGTCTATCTGGAGGATGCCGCAGAGGTGATGAAGTCTCTTCCCCGCGTTAGGGTGCAAGGGTACTTCAGCACATGGCCTACACCCATTTACGACTTCTGGGATATGTACGGGCAGCACGAGGTGGAAAAACGCTGGCGCCCGACGCCCCGGCAGATCAGCCAGATGGAATATGTCTGCGAGTGGCTACGCGCCGTCCCGGTACGCGAGAGCAAGATCATCTGGCGTCGCGCCAGCGGTGTTCCGTGGAAAGTCATCGCCCACGAGCAGCAGAGCAGCAGAACGGCGGTGACCAACTGGTACAACATGGGCATCGGCAAGATTGCGAGCCGTCTCAACGCGCACGATCCGCAAGGGGAAATCATGGAGCGTTATAAGTAACTGATTTAAAAAGAAAGGCATGTAAACACAATGTCCACACAAAGCAGTTCGTACATTTTTTGCAAAAAAGTGGCATATTTTTTCTATGGTCAGGAGAGATGCGGCAGAGCAGTGCCTCTTCTTCACCGCACCCAGCAGAAAAATCTTTCAATCATCGACCTGACGCGATGCGCCTTACAGCGGTCGCGGGTCCTGTCAGCGAGGTTCCTCCGAGGGCGGGCAACGAGCGGGACTTTTCTAGCGTCAGGCAAAAAAACTAACTTGACAAAACATTCGTAAAATCTATTCGGATGGCCGCTAACATTTTGAATACAGGCGGTTATTCGGCGCGCGAATGCTTTGTCAAGTAAGCAGCTTACTTGACAGGATTTTTTCCGTATGAGCGATGAGCTTTTGTCCCAGATCGCCTATGCCAAGCGCATGGGCGTCAGTCGGCAGTACATCGGCGAGCTGGTGCAGAAAGGCGTTCTGCCATTGACGGACGGCCAGGTCGATCCTGCTGTTGCCGATGCCATCATCGAGGCGCGGCGTGAGCCTGCCAGAGCACTGCGGCGTAAATCTTCCCAGCAGCAGGAAACCATCGAGCCAACGAAAAGAACGATTCCTACATCCGAACTGCCGACGCTGCTTCTCAAGACCCGCATCAAAAGCGAAACCGAGAAGGCGAAGTTGCTGGAAATAAAAGCCAAGGTCGAAGCGGAGCGGTTCGTCGATATTGAAATAGTAAAGGCCGTAGGATTTAAACGCGGACGGATTATCCGCGACGGCATGCTGTCGATTCCTGACCGGCTGGACGCCATTCTTGCCGTCGAGACTGATCGCCGCAAGGTGCACCAGATACTGACGGACGAGATTAATCGCGTCCTTGAAGAATTTAGCAAACCCATCCTTTAACCTATTGGATTTTTTCGTGTGGATTGTCATTCCCCCGCAGTGCTGTCCCTGTGTACCGGGGCCGGAGGGATTGAGCTTGGACTCAAGCTTGCCGTCCCTGGCTGTCGGACCGTTTGTTATGTCGAGGGGGAAGCCTATGCCGCCAGCATCCTTGCTGCGCGCATGGAAGATCAAACCTTGGATACGGCGCCTGTCTGGTCTGACGTTCGAACCTTTGACAGCAGCCAGTGGCGTGGCTGCGTGGATATCGTCACTGCGGGATATCCGTGCCAGCCATTCTCCATCGCCGGACGAAAACAGGCCGAACGCGACCCACGGCACCTCTGGCCGTACATACGCGATATCGTCGCCGACCTGCGGCCAAGGATCGCTTTTTTCGAGAACGTCTCCCACCATTTACGATTGGGATTCCAACAAGTCCACGATGACCTTCGAAGCCTGGGTTACGGCGTTAAGACGGGTCTGTTTACGGCGGAAGAAATCGGCGCGCCGCACAAGCGGGAGCGGCTGTTCATACTGGCCCACGCCGAGGGCGCAGGAGCCTGGCTCAACCAGCTCGACGCACGGCAAGGGACTGGCGGAAACAGCCAAAGCATGGCCAACACCGGTGGCGCGGGACTGGAAAGACAGCCCCGGCATGAAGGACCGGATCACGCGGCAAGTATCACTTGCGAATCTCGTATTCCGCTCTGGCCGCCAGGTCCAGGCAACCTCGACACATGGGGATCCGTCCCAGATGCGCTTAAACCCGCTGTTCACCGAATGGCTGATGGGATGGCCTGCCGGGTGGACCGTCTGCGGCTCTGTGGCAACGGCGTGGTCCCGCTGGCTGCCGCGTATGCGTTCCGAACTCTTGCGTCTCACATCGAAAGTTGATCGCTATGAATAATTTGGAAGTGGAATATCGTCCGCTGGACGCTCTGGTGCCATACGCCAACAACGCGCGGACGCATTCGGATGAGCAGATCGCACAGATCGCCGCCAGTATTGCCGAGTTTGGATTCGTCAATCCCGTCCTGATCGACGAGCGCGGCATCATTATTGCCGGTCATGGCCGTCTGGCCGCAGCCCGGTTGCTGGGCATGTCGCAAATTCCTGTCATTGAGCTTGCTCATCTGTCGGAAACACAGCGCAAAGCATTGATTATCGCCGACAACCGCATCGCCCTGAACGCCGGATGGGACGACGAACTTTTGAAACTGGAACTCGAAACCCTCAAGGCGGAGGATTTCGACATCGACATCCTAGGGTTTGATCCCACGGAGATTGACGATCTGCTCTTCGGTGATGACGAGGACGATATCGGCGATGACGATGTCGTGCCGGAGGCACCGGAAGATCCGATCAGTGAAACAGGCGACGTCTGGATTTTAGGAAATCACCGCGTCCTGTGCGGAGATGCCACCGTCCTGACGGACATTGAAAAGGTCATGGACGGCCAGCTGGCGGACATGGTGTTCACCGACCCGCCGTACAACGTCGATTACGGCAACACAGCCAAGGACAAGCAGCGCGCCCGCAAAGGCAAGAGCGGCGGCCGGACGATCATGAACGACAATCTGGGCGAGGCCTTCGCGCAGTTCCTGTATGATTCCATCACTAACATGCTGATGGTAACCAAGGGATCGCTTTACGTATGCATGAGTTCCTCGGAGCTGCATACGCTGCAAAGCGCCTTCGTCTCGGCAGGCGGAAAATGGTCTACCTTCATCATCTGGGCGAAGAATACGTTCACGCTGGGCCGGTCCGACTACCAGCGCCAATACGAACCGCTGCTGTACGGCTGGAAGGAAGGCAATGACCGCTACTGGTGCGGCGCCCGCGATCAGGGCGATGTCTGGTTCGTGAACAAGCCTCAGAAAAACACACTGCATCCGACCATGAAGCCGGTCGAGCTTGTGGAGCGGGCCGTCAAAAACTCAAGCAAGACGCAGGACATCGTGCTCGATCCCTTCGGCGGTTCCGGCACGACATTGATCGCCTGCGAAAAGCTGGGCCGCCAGTGCCGGATGGTCGAGCTTGACCCCAAATACGTCGACGTGATCGTCGCGCGGTGGGAAGAATACACGGGGAAAGCCGCCACACATGCGGAGACGGGAGAGCGCTTTATCCGGAAAACCGACTGAATAAGGGGGCATTCCTGATGGAATGTCCCCTTATTCTTTCGATTAATTCCGGTTGTTCCCGTCGAAAAACCCTTCCATTGTGCCGTCAGGGACGTTGCCCAGCAGCTCGTGAATCTGGATCCAAGGCACGATGCATATATCCGTGAAGGCGTCCGCCATGTTCGGCTGCCAGCCTTCGACGGGCGTGAAGATCACACCGTCGACGCTGACGCCGAGGATCGTGCCTATGATTACGCTCTCGCGTTTTGCGTAAATCTTGAGAGCATCGGCGATCTGAGCCTTTGTGAGTTTATTCACGGCCAGCAACGCTGCTTCTCCGGCGCTGCCGCTGGTATGGACCTGATATGTATTAACCATTATCAGCGTCTCCCGCAGCATCGATCTTGTAGGCCGTCTTGCCGTCCCCGCGCGTGAATTTTTCAAGGGTGAAATCTTCACGCTTCTTTTTTTGCGTCGACAAAAACCCACGTACCGAATGGGCTTGCCATCCGGTAACTTCCATCAACTCCGTGACTGTGGCGCCATCATCGCGCTGGAGGGCCGACATGATTGCCAAGGTCTTGTTGATTTTGTCCGAGACGCCGCCCGCTTTGCTCGCCTTGATCTTGGAGTTTATTTTTGTTTTGGGTTTAGGCGTTTTCTGCTGTGGCTGGCTGGACGGCTGATCGTCTTTCGGCGCGATGCCTTTTTCAACCATCCAGTGGCCGAGCATGCGTCGCGCCTCCGGTGTGATGGCCACTGATTTTGCAACACTCTTGCCTCGACGAACCTTTCCAGTCTCGTGGACAAGCCAGAGACTGTCCTTTCCGGAAGTTTCAAGGCTGGCAAAGATCCGCCATTGCTTGTTTCCGCTTTTCTCCTCGGAAAAGCCTTTGTCGAGAAGCATCTCGATGATTTGCTTTTGTAGATTTGGTGAAGTCATTTTCTGTCTCCTTTTTGTTGATGGTTAGGCTTTGTTCTCAGGGGCGTATTCACCTTCCTTGAAGACCATGTCGCAAAGGTGCTGGAGCTTTTCTTCGACGGCGCCAAGCGATCCGACGTGGCCCCAAGTGATCTTGTCTGGATCATCGCCGAAATGGTCGTCACAGGCTTCGGTAAGGCGGTTGAGCATGGATTCGATGTGGCCGCATTTGAGGATGTAGGCGTCAATCGGATCTTGTTTTTGTTTGGTTTTGATCATCGTTTTCTCCTTTTTGTTTGCGTTGATCATGATCCATGAATGCGCGCTTTCGCCTGTTAATCCAGGCTATTCGCCGATCATTTCATTGCTTTCTGCGAAGGATTACGCGGGTTTTCGGTATGACATATGGTTCAAGATGCAGGGGATGTGTATGTCGTGGCCTTATCACGCGGCCTGCGGCCCGACCCGCGCCTGTCGGTGTCGGAATGGGCGGACATCCACCGCCGTCTTTCGGGCAAGGCTGCCGCCGAACCGGGGCCGTGGCGCACGAGCCGGACGCCGTATTTAAAAGAAATCATGGACTGCCTGTCCCCGGCTTCGCCGGTGGAACGGGTCGTGTTCATGAAGGGATCGCAGATCGGCGGCACCGAATGCGGCAATAACTGGATCGGATTCATCATCCACCATGCGCCAGGGCCGATGCTGGCCGTCCTTCCCACCGTGGAGATGGCCAAGCGCAACTCGAAACAGAGGGTCGATCCGCTTATCGAAGAAAGTCCGGCGTTGAGGGAGCGGGTCGTTCCCTCCCGCGCACGGGACAGCGGCAACACTATCCTTGCCAAGGAGTTTCAGGGCGGCATCCTGGTCATGACCGGCGCGAACAGCGCCGTGGGATTGCGCTCGATGCCGGTCCGCTACCTGTTTCTGGACGAGATCGACGCCTATCCCGGCGACGCGGACGGCGAAGGCGATCCCGTGGCCCTGGCCGAAGCCAGGACACGCACGTTTTCGCGCAGGAAAATCCTTCTGGTGTCCACGCCCACCATTCGCGGTATGTCGCGGATCGAACGTGAGTATGACGCCAGCGATCAGCGCCGCTACATGGTGCCGTGTCCTTCCTGCGGCGTCCGCCAGTGGCTGAAATTCGAGCAGCTCAAATGGCCGGAGAAAAACCCGGAGGGCGTCTATTACGAATGCGAACATTGCCAGACAGAAATTCATGAACACCACAAAACATGGATGCTGGAGAACGGTTATTGGGAGGCACAGGCCGAAGGCGACGGGCGGACGGCAGGATTTCACCTCTCAAGCCTCTATTCCCCGATGGGATGGAGGGCGTGGGAGGAGATCGCGCGCGCATGGCTCGACGCGCAAGGCTCCGACGCCGCCATCAAATCGTTCAAGAACACCGAGCTTGGAGAAACCTACGTGGAGACCGGCGAAGCCCCTGACTGGCAGCGACTCTATGAGCGCCGGGAGGATTACCGCGTCGGCACGGTTCCCAAGGGCGGGCTTTTCATCACGGCGGGCGCCGACGTCCAGAAGGACCGGATCGAGGTGTCAGTCTGGGCGTGGGGCCGCGACAAGGAATCCTGGCTGATCGAGCACCGCGTGCTGGAGGGCGACACCGCCCGGCCGGACGTCTGGAGAAAACTCGACGCCATGCTGGAGGAAAGCTGGCCGCACGAATGCGGATTCGACCTGTATTTGCGGCGTGTCGCTATCGACTCCGGTTTCGCCACGCAGGAAGTCTATGCCTGGGCGCGGCGGCGACCGTCGGGCCTGGTGACCGTTGTCAAAGGCGTCCAGCGCGGCTCCGCCCTTGTCGGCCTGCCGACCGCCGTTGAAGTGACGGCTGACGGGAAACGCTTCAAACGCGGTTTGCGGATCCGCGCCGTCGTCGGCGGCATCGCCAAGCTGGAGTTGTTCAACAACCTCCGCAAGGTTCCGCCGACGCAGGAAAGCGGCGATCCATACCCGCAGGGCTACGTCCATTTGCCCAAGATGGACGAGGAATATTTAAAACAACTCTGCTCCGAGCAGCTTGTGAGCAGCCGGAACCGGCGCGGTTACGCGGTACATGAATGGCAAAAGATGCGCGACCGGAACGAGGCGCTCGACTGCTACGTCTACGCCCGCGCCGCCGCCGCCATCGAAGGCATCGACCGCTTCGGAGAACGGCACTGGCAAAATTTTGAACAGAGTCTGGGCATTGATCAACCTCCTCGGCAGCCAACTGAAGCGGAGGGACCGGAAGACGGTTCCTCCGCACCTTCTTCGAGGCCGGCAACATCACGCGGACGTCGTGTCCGTAGCAAGGGAATCAAACTGTGAGTAGCATTCAGGACAAACTCGACCGTGTTCGCGTGGCAATCGAGGCCATCGAAACGGGCGGGCAAAGCGTTTCCTATGAAGGACGCAGCGTCAACAAGGCCGATCTGAAAACCTTGTATGAACGTGAAGCCTATCTGGAGCAGCGCCTTGCCCGCCAGCAACGCGGTGGCGGCATTCGCACACGCGGAGGATCGCCGCTATGAGCCGCAAACGCATTTCCCTGCCGGAGCCGACCGTTCTGGACAAGGCCATCGGCTGGATCAGCCCGGAAACGGGCGTCCGGCGCTTGAAGGCCCGCGCCGTCATGGCTCTGTACGGAGGTTATAACGCCGCCCGCAAGGATCGTCGCCAGACAAAATACTGGCAGACGTCCGAAGGCAGCGCCAACGCCGTCACGCTGCCGGATCTTCCGACGCTGCGCGACCGTTCCCGCGACCTGATCCGCAACGCGCCGCTGGCGGCGGGCGCCGTGAACACCGTCGTCACCAATGTCGTCGGCACGGGACTGATGGTGCAAAGCCGGATTGACCGCGACGTTCTGCAAGGCGTCCTGGGCGATAAGGAAGAGGATTTCGATGCTTTCGAGCGTGCCGCCGAACGGGAATTCCGGCTCTGGGCGGAAAGCCAGAACTGCGACGTCTCCCGCACGCAGAATTTCGTCGGCCTGCAGGATCTGGTGCTGCGCTCAACGCTGGAATCAGGCGACGTATTTATTCTTAAAACCTTCATCGAGCGCCCCATGTGGCCGCTTGGAACGGCGCTGCAGGTCATCGAGGCCGACCGTGTCTGCAACCCGGACGGAAAAGTCGACATGCCGTTCCTGTCAGGCGGCGTCGAGCTTGATATTTATGGCGCGCCCATCGCCTATCATGTTCTCAAGGCGCATCCAGGCGACGTCATGGACAAGCGCAGCCGCGAGTCCTTGCGGGTTTCGGCCTACGGGCGCGACGGCATGCGGCTTATGCTGCATCTGTTCACGCGGCAGCGTCCCGGTCTGGTGCGTGGTGTTCCCTACATGGCGCCGGTGATTGAGAGCCTCAAGCAGCTCGACAAATACACCGAGGCCGAGATCATGGCGGCGGTTATCTCCGCCATGTTCACGGTTTTCGTCAAATCCGAAGATCCAGACGGATTGTCATCGATGAACGAGGCTCCGGCAGGAATGCCGACGGGCCGCGACGACGACGAATTCAGGCTGGGATCCGGCGCGATCCTGGATCTCATGCCCTATGAAAGCATTGAGATTGCCGATCCAAAACGCCCTAACCAGGCATTCGATCCGTTCATGCAGGCGATTCTGCGGCAGGTCGGCGTCGCACTGGAGATACCGTTCGAGATTTTGATCAAGCATTTCACCGCCTCCTACAGCGCGGCGCAGGCGGCTCTTGTCGAGGCGTGGAAATTCTTCCGCTCCCGCCGTCAGTGGCTGGCCTGCACGTTCTGCCAGCCGGTATACGAGGCTGTGATCACGGAGGCTGTCGCCCGCGGGCGTCTGAACGCGCCGGGATTTTTCAGCGACCCTCTGATCCGCGCCGCTTATCTCGATACGGAATGGATCGGCCCGCCGCGCGGGCAGATCGACCAGCTCAAGGAAACCAACGCCGCCAGGGAGCGCGTCAATCTCGGCATCTCGACCCTGGCCGAGGAAACGGCGGCCCTGACGGGCGGCGATTGGGAGCAAAAGCACAAGCAGCGCGCCAAGGAACGACGCATGCGCGTGGAGGATGGCCTGGAAACCGGAGCGGATTCCGATGCGACAGATCCCGAAACGCAAAAAATGCTTGACCAACCCACCGACTGATTTTGGAAAAGGAGACTATACATGACTGAACGCGTGAAAAGCGCATTCAGCGGGGATCAACACACACCCGTTCCCGCGCCTCAATGGGATTACGACGGCGGCCAGAAGGTCGCCTTTTCAGGGACGGCAGCGGCTTCGCAAGCCATCGCCGCGCCGCTTGTCCGGCTTGTCGCCACCGAGGATTGCTACTACCGGATCGGCGGCAATGAGGCTGCCAACGCGGCGGGCAGCGTTTTTCTTGCAGGCGGCATCAATTGGGCGGAAACCATCACGCCCGGTGACACCATCTCTGTCATATCGGGCGGAACGGACGGCAGCCTGTTCATCATTCCGGCGAAACTGGAAGGAGGCGCGTGATGTGGGATATTCCTTCCGGCACCGGCCTTGCCATCCAGATCGACACCCTGCCGTCCGACGCGCCGCAAGGCGCCATCCGCGCTTTGCCGTTGGCGGCGCAGGGGCGGTTTCAGCAACAGGGAAACATCGCGGTTATCGATATCTCCGGCGTCATCACGCCCTATCCGAACATCCTGTCCGCCTTATTCGGCGGCACGGATGTGCAATCGGTCGGCGAACAGATCGACGACGCCGTAAACGATCCGGCCATCGGCGGAATCGTTTTGCGGATCGACAGCCCTGGCGGAATCATCACAGGCGTTGAGGAGCTTGCCTCCACCATCGCGGCCGCGCGGGGAACGAAGCCGATTGTCGCATACGCCTACGGCAACGCCGCCTCTGCCGCGTACTGGATCGCCTCCGCCGCCGACCGCATCGTCGCCGGTCCCACCACTTCGCTCGGCTCCATCGGCGTGGCGATGGCCGTGGCCAAGGATCAGGACAAAGGATGGGTTCGCTTCGTCTCCAGCAATGCGCCGGGGAAGAACATCGATCCCGGCACAAAGGAAGGCCAGGATTCCATCCAGCGCCGCCTCGATGCGATGGAGGCCGAGTTCGTGGCCGCCGTCGCATCTCATCGCGGCGTTTCAGAAGACAAGGTTCTTAAAGACTTCGGACGGGGAGATGTTCTGCCCGCCCGCGAAGCCGTGCGCGTAGGCATGGCGGACATGGTTGGCGGGTTTCGGGACGCGCTGGCTCTTGTATTCGATCCCGAAATCCAACCCTCAAATCAAGGAGAAACCATGACTAAGCAAGAAAACCCAGCATCGCCTGCGGGCGGCGCGGAAATGTTCCGGCGTGAACAGATCACGGCGGAGTTTTTGATGCGCGAGTTTCCGCAAATCGCGGGCGTATTGATCCGCGAAGGCCGGGAGCAATCTCAGGACACCATAAAAAACCAGGGCTACGAGGAAGGCATGGCGGCAGGCGCAAAAGCCGAACGCGAACGCATCCTGGCTCTCGAAGAAATGGCCATAGCCGGTCATGAAGACATGGTCGCCGAAGCCAAGAAAGACGGCAAAACCCAGCCGGGAGAATTAGCCATGAAAATGGTCGCGGCGCAAAAGCAGCGCGGCTTCTCCTTTCTCGAATCCCGCAGGGAAGACGCCAATGCCAGCAAAAGCATCGGCCCCGCGACAGATCCTCAACCCACAGGCTCCGGCGTTGACAACTCCGCTCCCATCGAGGAACGGGCCGCCGCCGAATGGACGAAGGATCCCAAGGTTCGTGACGAGTTCGGCGATAAGGAAACTTACCTCGCCTTTCGCAAAGCGGAAGACGAAGGCCGCGTTCGCCGTTTCGCCGCGAAGTAAACCTCCCCATCCCCAACCATTACAGGAGAATATTCAATGACGACTCTGGTAACAGACAAACCGAGGGATTATGAACTCGGCGATCACAACGATCTCCCGGCCATCACCGGCGACATCCTCTACGAAGGCGCCGCCGTGGGCATCAACGGTTCCGGCTACGCGCGTCCGCTTGTCGCGGGCGATGTGTTCGGCGGGTTCGCCCTCCGGCAGTGCGATAACACTGGCGGAACGGACGGCGCTAAAAACGTCCGCGTCGTCGCGCGCGGCACGATCATCCTGAACATCACCGGCCTGACCATCGACGACGTCGGCAAGCCGGTTTATGCGTCCGACGACGATACGTTCACGATGACGGCCGGTTCGAACACGCAAGTGGGCGCCGTCAGGCGCTATATCGCGGACGGCAAGGCATCCGTCGAATTCTGGACGGCCCGCGCTCCAGCGACGGTCACGAACTCCGACATCGCCAACGCCGCCGTGTCGCTGGGCAAGCTCGCTCCCGGCATCACGCCGTCCCACATCGCCGTGAAGGCGGGAAAGATCACATGGTCCGGCGACGGCGCCAGCCTTGTGGAAGCGGTCGTTGGCGTTCTGGCAACGGACATTCTCGTCGCCACCATCGAAACCGCGCCGACGCAGGCCGCCTATCTCAAGGCCGCAGAGATCAGCGACGACGATGAGGTGACGCTGACCCTGTCCGCCGCCAATACCAGCAACGATGCCGTCATCGCCTACACCGTCCTGCGGGCCGCCGCTTAACCGGCCTGCCTTTCTTTCAATTCTTCCCAACATCAACAGGAGAAACGACTATGGGTGCGACAACGCTCTCTAGCCGCGCCATTATTGGCCGGTACTACCAGCGACTGGAACAAAATCCGGGGCTGGAATGGATCAACGCTCTTTCCAATTACTTCACCTCTGACCAGGAATCCGAGACCTATAAATGGCTCGGCCAGGTTCCTGTCATGCGCGAGTGGATTGGCGGGCGTCACGCCAAGGGCTTCCGTGAAAACGGGATCACCATCGAGAACAAGCATTTCGAGGCAACGCTCGAATTGCTCGTGCGCGAGATGAAACGCGACAAGACCGGACAGGTCATGGTCCGCGTGGACGAACTTGCCGACCGCACGAACGCGCATTGGGCGAAGCTGATCTCGGAACTGATCGCCAATGGTGAATCGCGGGTCGCTTACGATGGGCAGTATTTCTTTGATACTGACCATGCCGAAGGCGATAGCGGCAGCCAGAGCAACGCTCTGTCCATCGACATCAGCGGTCTGCCTGTCGAAGTTCACGGCAGCACGACCGTCCCTTCCGTCGAGGAAATGCAGCTTTCCATCCTGCAATGCATCCAAGCCATGTTCGGCTTCAAGGATGACCAGGGTGAGCCGCTCAACGAGAACGCCCGCGACTTTCTGGTCATGGTGCCGGTTCCGATGTGGCATGTGGCGAAAGCCGCGACCGCCGCGCCGGTTCTCACTCACGGCCAGACCAATATCATCCAGGTCATGGATGCGATCAACTTGCGCGTGGCTCCGAACCCCCGCTTGCCGTGGACCACGAAGTTTGCCGTGTTCCGCACGGACGGCTCGATCAAGCCGTTCATCCGGCAGGAGGAAGAGCCTGTCACGCTCAAAGCCGTCGCCGAAGGCTCCGAACTGGAGTTCAACGAGGACAAGCATCACTACGGCGTCGATACATGGCGCAACGTGGGCTTTGGCTTCTGGCAGTACGGCTGTCTGGCAACGCTAACCTGATAGGAGCGCATCATGACAGCAAGGCTTTACGAAGTGACCGGGGTCAAAGTTTCCTTTGTCCCCGGTTTTCTTTTGCGGCTGAAGGATGAGCAGGTGCAGCCGCGCCTGCAAAGCCTCCAGAAAGTAAAAGATAATCTCTACCGGGTCACCGCCCACGTTGAATTCAAGCGTGGCGAAATGATCGGCATCCCTGACGGCGGCGTCCCCAAGGCTCTGGTCAGTCTTGTGGCAGAGGTTGGCGCGGATAAATCCGCGCCGCCCCCGCCGGAAGTTCCCACGCTCCGCCACCAAGGTTTCGGCAAATATGACGTTGTCGACGCGGCGGGCGTGGTGCTGACGGAAAAGCCTCTGCAGAAAGCCGAGGCGCAGGCGCTGATCGATAAGCTGACGAAGGAGAAAAGGCTGTGAGCGAAGCCGGAACGATAGCCGTCGATGCCGTTTTTGCAGCCTTTGGCATTGATGCGCTTTACGTTCCGCAGTCCGGCCCCTCCGTCAGCGTCCGCGTTGTGTCGAAGTCCAGGGATGAAACCATCGCCTTCGACATGACGCGGATCAGCGTCTCCACGCGGGTATTCGAGATGCGTCGCTCGGAACCCGTCACGCCCGCCGCAGGAGACAGCCTGACCGTGGGCGATGACACTTATGTAATACAGGGCGAACCCCTGAGTGTTGATGTGGACCGCCTCGTCTGGACGCTGGATACGAGACCAGCATGAAATTCACCGCCAAGATTATCGGTTCCCTCCGCAAGGATATGGAGAAAGAGTTTGTTTCTCTCACGGGCGCGATCAAGGCGGGAACGAAGGAGGCGGCGGACGGTCTTAAAATCGCCTTACGCGGCCAGATCACCGGCGCTGGCATGGGCAGCAAGCTGGCCAACGCATGGCGGTCTAAGGTTTACGATAACAAGGGATACGATCCGGCCGGTCTGGTTTACACGCGCGCGCCGCGCATCGTCCAGGCTTTTGACAAGGGTGTTTTGATCAAACCCAAAGCGGGCGGCGTGTGGCTGGCCATCCCCACCGCCACGGCGCCGGAACGCGGCACGGACGGCAGGAGGATCACACCGACGACGTTTCCTGAAGCCAAGCTGGGAAAACTGGAATTCGTTTACCGGGAGAAAGGTCCGTCCTTCCTTGTGGTCCACAACGTCCGCGCTTCGTACAGCCGCAAGACCGGCCAGCTGCGGGGTTTCCGCAAGGCCAGCGACACGGCCCTGCGAACAGGAAAAGGGCTGACGACCGCCATCATGTTCATCCTGATCCGTCAGGTGAAGCTGGAGAAGCGGCTCGACGTGGCCGGAGCTGCGAAGGTCTGGGTCGAGAAAATGCCGGACCTGATCGAGCAGGAACACACAAGGAGATCAAGGGAAAATGCCGACAAGTAAGGCCGAAGAGATACTGGAAGAGATCAAGACGTTGCTGGGCGACGGCTGTGCCGCGCGCGTGGAGCGCAATTCCGTTTTGCCGGAAAAGATTCCGAGTGACGGGTTGATCATCATTTATGACGGCGACCCCGGCGATCCCGATCTGGTGCTCGGCGGTTTCGGCAGCGCCTATTACCAGCATGCCATCGAGGTCGTTGTTTACATGGAGGAAGGAGATCCCGCCCAGAGGGATCAGAAATTCGACGCCTTGCTTTTGCAGATCGGGGCGGCGCTGGAATCTCATGCCGATCTCGACGGGCTGGTGGCTGGTCTCACCTACAGCAGACCGGAGATCAGCATCGAGCCGGTCATCGGCGGTCCGGCGATAAAAACGGGAACGATTATCCTCATAGCGGAATACGAAACCGCTACGCCGCTTTCGTGATTATTGCAGCGTACGCCACACCACGCCGACGCTGAACTGCTCCGGCGAGATGTCGATCACAAGGTATTCCGGCCTTGCGGTCGGCTTCGGAGGCTGGGCCGTCAGATCTTCGATGGTTTTCAGATCAAGAAAATCGACGCCGTCGTCGCCGCCGAACGATGCGCGTTTGTTTTCCCACCAAGCGTCGAAATCAAGCGCGGTGGGATCGCATTCGCGGGCGTAGACGACAAGGAGGGTTTCGTTCTCCTTGCGGTCGCGGTTGTGTTTGCCGTCCGTCGTGTTGGGCATGAGGTAAACGCCCTGATCGCCGACGAGCCAGAGACCCTTTCCGGTCTCTTGTCCGTAAAGCGGTTTCGCGGCGGTGGCGGTTTTTATTTCTTCTAGGGATTGTTCGATCCCCGTCCACGGAAAATGCAGTTTCATGGTTCATCTCCTTTCCATCCGATGAACGCTTCACTTCGCAGGTAAGTCAACAACTACCGAACGCCCTCTCCGGAGGGCGTTTTTTTAACCCCTAGCAATGGAGACTTGATATGGCAAGAGCTTACGGCTCGAATGCCGCGCTTCTGCTCAAGCGTGAAACCACGTACGGGCAGCGCGCGACGGGCAATTACTGGAAAATGCCCTTTACCAGCTGCAATCTCAGCAGCGAACAAGGGCTTATTGATGATCCGGTGCTCGGCTTCGGGCGCGATCCGGCCCAGCCCCTGCGCGATGTGATCAACGATGATGGCGACATCGCCGTGCCGGTCGATCCGCGTTACCTGGGCCTCTGGCTGACCGGCCTTTTTGGCGATCCCGACTCCGACGACGTGGCGGCGGAAGGCTATATAGATTTTTCGATCAATCCCACTCAAGGCGACACGATCACCATCAACGGCGTGGAATTCACCTTCGTCGATGACACGCCCGGTGCCAACGAGATCGACATCCAGGGCACCGGGATCCAGACGGTCGACGAGATCGTCAGCGTTCTCAACGGCTCCAGCGATGACGATGTCAACGACGCCACCTACAGCCGACCGACCGGAACGCAGCGCCTGCGGGTCGTTCACGACACCGCCGGACAGGCGGGCAACGCTTTCACGCTGGCAGCCTCAGCGGCCACAGTCAGCGGCGATACGCTGACGGGCGGCGGGACGGCCCATGTCTTCCTGTCCGGCTCCGACGATTTGCCGAGCTACTCCATCGAGGTCGGCCTGTCGAAGATTCCGGCTTTCTTCATGCACACAGGCGTCGTGCTTAATTCCATTGCCTTCAGCTTTCAGCGTTCCGGCGCGGCGACGGCCACCGTCAGTGTCGTCGCCCAGGGCGAAGGCCGCAACGGCGCCACGCTCGGCGGCACGCCCCAGACGCTCACTTTCGGACGGATCAGCCAGTTCCAAGGAGAGATCCGCAGCGGCGGCGTCCCGGTTGCCAACCTGACAGCGGGAAACTTCACTTATTCGAATAATCTGGAGCGCATCGAGACCATCCGCGACGACGGCAAGATCGACGGCGCAGATCCCACTGTGGCGTCGTTGACGGGCAGCATCGATGTCCGTTTCGCCGACACGACGTTTTTTGACAAGGCGCAGGACGGCGATCCGATTGATCTGGAGTTCTCCTACACGCTGGACTCCGGCCTATCCATTACGTTTACAGCGCATGAGGCTCATTTGAAAAAGCCCAGAGTAGCCGTCAACGGCCCAGGCGGCGTGCAGGCGACGTTCGAATTTACCGGCGCGAAAAACGAAAGTGCCGGTCAAATGCTCACGGTTACTCTTCTTAACGATCTGGACGGGAGTCAGTACGCATGATCAGCCTGAAACAAAAAAACGAACCTTACGATCTCGACCTTCCTTACGGCATCGTCGCCACCGTCACGCCTCTGACCACGGCCTCGATGCTGGCGGCACAGGCGGCGGCGCGGCGGGCTTCCGACAAGGCGGCCCCCAAGGACGCCGATGCCGAGACCAGGGACGGCGTGTACCAGGCATACCTTATATATGAGCTTGCCGAGCGCCATGTCACCGCCATCAAGGGCGTGGAGATGGACGGACAGGATGCCGCCGCCACGCCGGAGAACCTCCGCGCCGTCATGGATTTATATCCTGTGGGCGAACGGTTCTATCAGGAATTCACGCTGCGGCAGGTTCTTCTGAACGCCTCAAAAAACGCATCAAGGCTCTCTGCGGCTGGCACTTCCAGCGCGGCGGAGGGCCGGAATATTGCCAAGGCTGCAAAAGCCTCGGTCTCGGATGCGAAGGATGCCCCTACGACGAGCACGAGCTGATCCACGAGGAGGAATACCAGGCGTGGGATGTGCTCATGGCATCCCTCGGTCAATTGCGTCTTTCCCCCTCCGGCCGCGTCATCGGCATCGGCGTGGGTGCGGCCCTCCAGATAGCGCAAGCGCGCGGTTACGACACGGTAACGGTTTCCGAACTTTTGCAGGAAGCCGAGGCCGTCATCCTGCCGCTTCTGAACGACAACGGTATGGACGAGAATGGCTAAGGTTCAACACACATACGCCGTCAGGCTGGCGGTCGAGGATGGCGGCAAGGTCAAGGCCGAGCTTGTCGAAATCGGCACCAGCGGGGAGAAATCCCTTCAACAAATTGAAAAAGGCGGCAAGAGCGCCTCCAGCGGCCTTGAATCCCTGACCGGCCGGGCGAAGTCCCTGTCGGGCAGCATCAAGCTGATGGCCGCCTCGGCGCTCAGCGCGGCCAGCATCGGCGGCCTTGCCCTGTTGACGAAACGGGCCATCGACTCCGCTGATGCCATTGCCAAGACGGCGGACAATATCGGGATCAGCACGGACGCGCTGCAGGAATTGCGCTACGCCGCCGATCTGTCTGGCGTGTCGCAGGAGCGTTTCGACAAGGCGCTGCAGAAATTCACGATCCGCATCGGCGAGGCGGCGGCGGGAACCGGCGAGGCCAAACGGGCCTTCGAGCTTCTGGGCGTGTCTGTTCTTGATACAGAAGGCCGTCTCAAAAACACGGAAACCATCATCAACCAGGTTTCCAACGCTTTGAGCGGCATCGAAAATCCTACCGAGCGCGCGCGTGTCGCCTATAATCTCTTCGGGCGCGAAGGCGTGGCGATGGTCGGGCTTCTGGCCAAAGGCTCCGCCGAGATGGAGACCATGCGCCAGAGAGCGCGTGATCTCGGTCTGGTGCTCGACGAGGATTTGCTCCGCAATGCCGAAAAAGCGCAGGACGAGCTGGCCACGCTGCACAAGGTCATATCGGCGAACCTGAGCCGGGCGCTGCTCGATCTGTCCCCGATTATCGCCGACACTTCAACTTTTCTGTCGGAACTGGCGGCGGACGCCGGAACCGCCTATGAAAAGATGAAGCTGTTCTTCAGCGGCGATTTCAAGCTGGAGGGACAAAGCCTGCGCGGCGTCACCCGCGACATTAAAAATCTCGACGAGAGCATAGAGTCCCTGCAAAAGAGGCTGGGCAATATCGGCTCTCAGGAGCAGCAGGCCGGGAAGCTCGGCTTTCTCATCGATCCGTTTCATGTCGAGACGAACAGGCTGCAGGGAGAAATCGACCGTCTCGAAGAGCAGCGCAAGCAGCTGCAGGACAAGAAAGGCAAGCTGGAAGCGGATAAAAACGCCAGGGCCGGAACTGGGGATACGGTGGGTGCCGCCAGCGCGGAAGCTGCCCTACAAAAACTGGAGGACCAGGCGAAGCAGGCCGAGAGCCTGAGAAACACCCTCGAACAGCAATTGTTCGATCTCACCACCAAGGGTGCCGCTCGGATCGAAGCCGAATATCAGAAGCAGATCGATTTGATCGAAACCCTGCGGAACG
The DNA here is from genome assembly GCA_016198545.1 of Pseudomonadota bacterium. Lineage (GTDB taxonomy): Bacteria > Pseudomonadota > Alphaproteobacteria > Micavibrionales > Micavibrionaceae > JACQIJ01. The sequence goes on along the minus strand of JACQIJ010000087.1, from coordinate 4,362 downwards.
AATTCAACGCTGACGAAATCGGCAATCTCCTTTCGGACGCGCTTGAAGTCAGGAACGTGCGCCTGAAGCAGTTCGCCGACCAGGAAGCCGATGCCGAGAAAAAGCGCGCTGAGGCTGCGGACAAGCGCGCAAAGGCGGAAGCCGAACAAAAGGGAAAAACCGTCGAGGCCAACAAGAAGGTCGTCGAGTCCCTGAATATTGAAATCGCCGCGCTGGGAAAATCGGAACGGCAGAACTTTATCGACCAGGCCGTCCGCCGCCTGTCCGCCGAAGCCACGCAGAATCAGCGCCGGGAAGTCGAACTTCTGGCCGGAGCCTTGTACGACGAAAAAGAGGCGCTGGAGGAAAAGCGCAAGGAGGAAGAACGCCGCAAGGCATTGATCGACGACATCAAGCAGCTAACGGAAGAACAGGTCAACGCGCAGGAAAAATACAACGAACGAATGGCGGAGCTTAACGGGCTTCTCAAGGAAGGCGCAATAAACCAGAAGGAATTTGAAGTCGCCTCGAAACAAGCCCGCGACACCATGCTGCAAAATAGCAAGGAATGGTCGGCGGGTGTCCAGCGCGCGCTGCAGGATTATGCCGACGAGGCCACAGACATGGCTTCGCAGGTCCAGCAGGTCACGACAAGGATGCTGCAGGGGCTGGAGGATGCCCTCGTCGAATTCACCACCACCGGAAAGGTCAACTGGAAGGACATGGTGAATTCGATGATCTCCGACATCACGCGGCTCATCATCCGCACGCAGATCACCGGGCCTCTGGCCAATTCCCTTAACCAGGTGATCGGCAACTTCTTCGGCAGCGCCCAGGGCAATGTTTTCGCCCACGGCATGCCCGTCCATGCCTTCGGAAACGGTTCGGTCGTATTTCAGCCGACAATCTTCCCGATGGCCAAAGGCATCGGCCTCATGGGCGAAGCCGGGCCGGAAGCGATCATGCCGTTGCGGCGCCTTCCTTCCGGCAGGCTGGGCGTGGAAGCGTCGGGCGGCGGTTCATCTTACATGGTCAATGTGGATGCGCGCGGATCTGCAGATCCTGCCGCAACCGCCCGCCAGGTCGAACAGGCTGTCGACCGCGCCCTGTCGGCCCGCATTCCGGGCATCGTTCGCACCAGCGCCGCCGCTGCCCGCGCCGAGGTCGTGGATTCATGGCAACGCCGGGGAGGAAGGTTTGATTGATAAACCATCGATTTGGGAACCTTATTTTCCAATGTACGTTAGTCTTTTATAAAGGGATTTGCGAGAAAATCACGGTATGAAAACGGGCGTTGAAAAAGGAAAATCGAATATATCTCAGCTTCCTTTTGGCATGCTGATCAAGGAAGGCTCGTCTCAAAAAGAGCGTGTCGCCGCCGAAGTAATGGAAGCCTTGTTCGCTCGGTTACCCAATGATGTGCAGCGCGACCACGACTTTGAGCTTTCCGATGGTACAAAATGCTGGATCAAAAAATTCCATCCTCCCCGCAAAAGCGAAGAGGATGGATGGATATACGGTTTTGATGTGAAGTTCAGTCCAGAATCGCCGCTTACACACCTTGAATTCTCGGTGCGTTGTTCCGGCTGGGAACGATCCTGCTAATTATTTCAGTTTATCATTGCAGATCGGTTGGCAGACCGCGATCAGATCGGCTTCTTCGGCCAGCCGCGCCTGTTCGTTGCTATTGGTGTGCGCGAGAATATGCGTGGCACCATTTTTGATCGCCAGCGGCAATTTCTCGTGGTCGGCAAGCCGTGCGCCGAGGTCATTAGTTTGGCCGATATAAACAGCGTACCATTTACTATCGCGGCCTTGGTAACCGAAAATGTAGTTTCCGGCCACGTTGCTGAATTTAGTATTGATGGCATGCACAAAGTAAACGTATTTGCCACGGTTGGTCGTCCAAGTTACTTCGGGGGCGTTAGACATTCGTCCTACTCCTGTTCATAAGGTTTATGGAAGAAACTGCCTTATTGACCAGGGCCGGTGATCGGGTTACGATCCCTTTGAGGTTTTGATCCGCAGACAGTTTCAACATTTGCGGGTTTCATGAAAGGCTGGGGCAGCAACCCCGGCTTTTTTCATGGCCAATGATTCTGACTCTGAACGAAACAGGAACGTTTTGCAAGGCACAATGGCCGTAACCTTGAAAATGCGTTCCTAGCCCCTCTCTTTTTTCAATAATATTTTGGAAGAATTGCGACGCGAATCGAACGCCGATTCGCGTCGCAATCTTTTGGAGGTTTTCTTGACCGAAGCGACAGTTATCTGGCCGCTGGATTTACGTCCGGTGTCGCAGGCGTTTTTTATCCGCACCAACACGATCCGATTTGAAAGCCCTTTGACGGGCCATGTTCAGGTGCAGGAACGCGACGGCGCGCGGTGGGTGACGCAGCTGCAGCTCATGCGCGGCGACCGTGATTCCCGCCGCATCGATGCCTTGCTGGCCGCCCTGGAAGGCCCGGTCGGCTATGTGCATATGCCGGATTTCAGGAGGCTGAAAGCCAAAGGCTCTCTTGCGGGGTCGCCGCAACTCGATGGCGGCACCGGCAACACATTGAGCCTTTCCGGTTTTACGCCGTCCGCGACCGGCGTTTTGTTGGCGGGCGACCTGATCCAGACGTCGGAGGGCCGGACGCACATGGTCGTGCAGAATATCGATGCCGATGGGAGCGGAGAGGCTTCCGTCCCCGTGGCACCGCGCCTGCGGGATCCCGTCGAGGTCGGCGATCTGATTACGGATAACTGCCGCGTTCTGATGCGGCTGATCGACGATGACGCAGGCAGCAACCTGACGGACAATCGCCTGCGTTCGAGTTTTCAACTCCAGCTCATAGAAGTTTTGCCACAAGAATGACCGCGACCGACTGGCCAGAGGGACTCTATCCGGTCGGGCAGAGTTTTTATATTCGTGCGCGCACCTCCAGTTTCGTCTCCGGCCTTACAGGCCAGATGCAGGCGCGCGGGCGCAAGGGATCGCGCTGGGTTGCGGTGCTGGATTTTAGGCTGCCGAAGAACAAGGCCGCCGTCATGGATGCGCTGATCGCCGGACTGAGCGGGCCTTCGGGAAAGCTTCTGGTTCCCGATTTCCGTAGGACGAAGGTCAGGACGGTCACGGACAGCATGGATGCCTACGCGGCCGCCGTGGGGCTGACGTTTTTCGACGACGAATACGATTTTAATGACATGACGCAGGACGGCGGTTTCCTGTGCATAGAGGAATCCGTGCCGCTGGGGCTGGAGGAAAACTCCCTGTGCGGCGGCGTGTTCGACGCTTTCCTGTTCGGCGATGACGGCGTTTTTCTCCTGACGGAGAATGGCGACGAGATCTGGGGCGAGAATGTCGGCATTCCGTTCCTGACTGAGCGCGGTGATTTTCTGACGCTGGAGGAAGGCGAACCGCTTGATATCGGCATGGAGGAAGGCTTCGGTCTTGAAGCCGAGAACGGCGACGACATTCTCTTTCAGGTTGGCGGGCGCTTTTTCGAAGGCGCCGGACAGCCGGAACTTGTCGGCGGTGCCTGGAACCGCCTTGCCATCGACGGTCTCGCGCCGTGGATTGAAGGAATTCTCTTCGCCGGGGAAGGAATCCAGACGTCGCCGGAACGCGGTCACTTGATTTTATTCGATACCGTCACAGACGCGAACGGATACGGGCAGGTCGTCATCGCTCCGGTCATCCGCGAGGCTGTCGTGCGGCAATCCCTGAAAACAGGCGGCGTGAAAGTGGTCATGCGCCTGATCGATGATGATTCCGGCTTCAATGATACGAAGCCGCCTTTGATTTCAACCTACCAACTCCGACTGGAAGAAGCCCTGCCATGATGAACCGTCTGGACGCACCGGCCGTCACCGAAACCGAAAAGGAGGTGGTGCGGCCCATCCTGCTTGCGTGGCTGGATTTCCTTTCGGGAACGACGCGCCTGTGGTCCGGCGTCGGCGATCTGGAATGGGATTCGCAAGTCTGGAAAGGCATCGGCACACTGGGCCGCGTCTCGACGGTCGAGGAGACCCTCGAACTGCGAGCGACCGGAATGAGCCTACAGCTTTCCGGCGTGAAGACGGAAAACCTGGCCGACGTCATTTCCGAGCCGATCCAGGGCCGCAAGGCGAAGGTCTATCTGGGTTTTCTGGACGAGGATCGTGCTCTCGTCTCCGATCCAGTGATTATATTCGACGGGCGCATGGACACGGTCGAAATCGTGGACGGTGCCCCCACCGCCACGGTCACGCTGATGGTCGAAAGCCGCCTGCGCGACTTGGAACGCGCCAGGACGCGCCGTTACACCGACGCCGATCAGCAGGCCCGGTATCCGAACGACAAGGGATTGGAATACGTTCCCTCACTGCAGGAGATCGACATTCCGTGGGGACGAGCAG
>JACQIJ010000085.1 GCA_016198545.1 Pseudomonadota bacterium | reverse complement strand
GTCAAAAGGTCAGCAACTTTCTTCCCCAAGAACAAGAAAAATTTGCGCTTTTATTCAAAAAATCGTAAAAAAGAAATAAAATTACTGGAAAATAATGCCCCAGACCTCAGGCGGCCTTATCCAGAGCCCCCAGAAGCCCCCTTACTGCCTGCACGGAATGATCGAACATTTTCTGCTCGTCGGGACTAAGCTGGATTTCAATGATCTTCTCGACGCCGCCCGCGCCGATGATGACAGGAACGCCTATATAAAGGCCCTTTACCCCGTATTCCCCGTTCAATCTCGCCGCGCAGGGCAAGACGCGCTTCTTATCCTTCAGGAAGCTTTCCGCCATCGCGATCGCGCTGGATGCGGGCGCGTAGAAAGCCGATCCCGACTTGAGCAGATTTACGATCTCCGCCCCCCCGTCGCGCGTGCGCTGGACGATTTCGTCGATGCGTTTTTGCGTGGTCCAACCCATCTTCACCAGATCGGGCAGAGGAATGCCGCCAACCGTGGAGTAACGAACAAGCGGAACCATAGTATCGCCGTGGCCGCCGAGAACGAAGGCGCTGACGTCCTCCACCGATACCTTGAACTCCTCCGCCAGAAAATAGCGGAATCTTGAGGAATCGAGAACGCCCGCCATGCCAATAACCATGTTGGGAGCAAAACCCGTCACGCGCTGCATGGCTTCCACCATCACGTCGAGCGGATTGGTAATGACGATGACAAACGATTTCGGCGCATATTTCCTGATATTCTCGCCGACCGTTTTAATGATGCCCGTATTGATGCCAATCAGGTCGTCGCGGCTCATGCCAGGCTTGCGCGGCACGCCCGCCGTGACGATGACAACATCAGCATCCTTTATGGCGGCGTAGTCATTGCTGCCGGTGAAGGCGGAATCAAACCCTTCCACCGGCGAAGCCTCGATCAGATCAAGCGCCTTGCCTTGCGGAACGCCCTCAGCCACATCGACCAGGACCACGTCGCCCAGTTCCTTCATGCCCGCCAGCAACGCCAGCGTTCCGCCGATCTGTCCCGCCCCGACCAGTGCGATTTTGTTCCTGCGCGCCATGATGAAGTCCCCCGTCTTGTAAGCGTTACACTGGATTCATGAATACCTTTTTTGTGCCGCACAGGCAATCAATATGATTGCGCTATCCATGCCTGCGCATCCGCCATTTTTCGGAATCTAAAAAGACGCCTAGCATTCCACGGCGCAGGCATCCCCGGAAGAAAGCCGACTATAACCGGCCTGCCGCCATGAAAGATGGTCACGCCGCCTTCAGGCCGAGGAACTCCAGTTGCCACAACAGCTCATCTTCGGTCAGCGGGTAGTCCGTCCCGCCGCGCGGATATATAAGATCCTTCGCGGGGACACGGCCTATTTCCTTTTGCAGCTGCAGCGCAAAGCGCATGGTCAGATCCGCCTTCCAGCACAGCGCAACGATCGGCTTGGCGGCCTTCATCTCAAAAATCTTCTTGACCACCGCATCCGATGTCCGGGCCCGGCGGGCGATGGCGGCGTATACGAATTCCTTTTCGCTCATCGCCAGCGCATCTGAGATCGCTTCCTCGGACAATACGCCCTCTTTTTCCAACCGCACAGCTTTTTGAGCGGGGTCTTCTTTCTCCCTATCCTGCACATCGGCAAACTCAAGGCGGCGGCGGAAAACGGCAGCAATGCCCTCGACAGATTTTTTGTCGAAATCTCCGCGCTTCAGTAAAATTTCACGCACCGAGGCATCGGCAAACTCCGCTAAAGCCGCCGCCATGCCGGCGGACAAGGATTTGTGAACGGAAACCGGTTTCTGCCATTCAGGATAATGCTTTGCCTTCTCTATGATGATCTCAAGCGTTTTCGCGCTGATGTCCGCACCCTTGTTTTCCATCAGCATTACGCCTGCAGGCCTGTCGTCCGTTTTAATGACGGCATGCGAAACTTTTTCGCTGACGGCGGCGCGGCCCGCAATCGCCCGTACGGCCCACGGAGCCGGATGATTCTTAAGTATATCGAGCAGATCCGCATCCGGAACTGCGGCGCAAAAACGCAAAATCGGCTCGGACACTTCCCGCTCCACATCGCGAGCCAGTTGTCCCGCTATCTTCGGCGGCGTATGCGCGTAATCCTTCAAGGTACTGGACAAAGCGCGGCGTATTTTCAGTACCTCATCCAGCGCAAGCGTCCCCAGAGCCTGCACGGCGAAGGCATATAGCTGGCTCTGCCGCCCCCGTTCAAGATCGGGCAGAAGCTTGACCATGCGTTCCGCCAGCGCATAACGCACATCTACATCGCTGTCTTTCGCCAAAAGAACGCTGGCCTGGAGCGGCGTTGACTTATTGACGGCAACCGCCTGCCTTACAGCCGGATCGGGATCATGGCCGGCAAGGTAATATAAAATCTCCTGATGCGTTTCCGTGCTTTGCGCCAGCGTCATGCGCTGCTTCGCATCATCCGAGCGGGCGATATCCTTTTCCCTCTCATAACGCTCCGGATCGCGATTCTGGTCAGGCTTGAAAAGAACTACGTTCAGGATTTTCTTAAATACCGCCAGCATGCCATGACTTTACCCCGAAGATTGCAACATGTGAAGCCTCAAGGTCATGCCACTTTTTTCAACTCTTCCATGAACCGGCTCATTTTGCTCAAAAGACCGCCTACCCTGGTGACGGCCTGCCTGGCAAGATCGTCACTGATATTCGTCACATGCCGGGCCGCCTCATCCACATGCCCAATCTCATGACTTATATCGCGGACGCGCGCCGCAACATCGCTTGTTCCGCCCGAAGCGCGCCCAGCATTCTCGGCAATATCGCGTGAGGCTGCGCTTTGCTCGTCCACGGCCGCAGCGACAACGGTTGCAGCTTCATCGATCTGGGATATGATTTTTCCGATACTGGAAAATACGTCGACAGCCTTTTTTGTAACGCCCTGGATGCTGCTGACGTAACTGGAGATCTCCTCCGTCGCTTTTGCCGTCTGCCCGGCAAGCCCTTTGACTTCCGATGCCACAACGGCAAATCCCTTGCCTGCCGCCCCCGCGCGCGCCGCCTCAATCGTGGCATTCAGGGCAAGGAGATTCGTTTGCTCGGCTATATCTTCAATCAACCGGACGACTTCGCCGATGCGATCGGCCATCCCTTCCAGATCCGTGATTGTAGAGCGCGCGCTTTCCGATGCATCCACGGCCTGTCC
>JACQIJ010000083.1 GCA_016198545.1 Pseudomonadota bacterium | reverse complement strand
AACGGTTAATTTCATAAAAACTTTTCTTTACTTTCACAAAGACTTGTATATAAAGGCAAAGCGTTTAACATGGGTATGGGTTTTTTCGGCCCTTCCGGAAGTCTTGCAGTTACAAGGAGCTTATAATGAACAAGTTACGCGGTTTTATCCTGAGCGGATGTGTACTGGCCCTGTCGGCCTGTGGAAACTTCGGCGCCCACAGCGAAGTGGAAGCGCTGAACGAGGTGCAGGCAGTCGGAAGCCCGTTTACGCAGCACCTGACTTCCGAATACCGCGCTTTTGCCAACCGTGAAATGCATGACATGCTCGACTACCCGGACGGCATTCATTTCGCCCGCAAGGGTCTGGCCGCCGCATCCGGCGAAGCGGTTCTGCCCGAACCGATCAGCGACTGGAACCTGAATCCCCAGCATATGGAAGAACTCAGCACGGCGCGCGGACGCCTGATCGTCGCCTACGACATGGGCGCGCGCGAAATCGCCCCGCAGCAATCCGCCGTGGCACAAGTCAACTTCGATTGCTGGATTGAACAGCAGGAAGAAAACTGGCAGGCGGCGGATATCGCCGGCTGCAAAAACCGTTTCATGGACGCAATGGCGGCGATAGAAGGGATGCTTGGCCCGATGCAGCCGAAGGCAGAACCCGAATTTATGCCGCCGGTGCAACAGATCGAGGCTCCCACGCCCGCCGAACCGATGAAGCCGCAAGACGCGATGTACCTCGTATTCTTTGACTGGGATGCGCATTCAATCGGCGCCGGCGCGGAAAACGTGCTCGATGCCGTGGCGCAGGAAGTCAAGAGCCGCAACCTGACCGCGATCCATGTGATTGGCCACACGGACAGCTCCGGCCCGAACCCTTATAACGACAAGCTGGCCATACGCCGCGGCAACGCCGTGCGCGATGCCTTGGTCAAACGCGGCGTTGACGCCTCGCTGATCAAAGTCGAAGGCCGCGGCGAAACGGAACTGCTGGTGCAGACGCCGGACAACACCCGCGAACCGGCCAACCGCCGCGCGCAAATCACTTTCGAATAACCTTAAACCGCTAAAGCATAATAAAGGCGGCGTTCCTATAAGGAACGCCGTTTTTTCTTGGAAAGCCCGTCTATAAATAAAGTGACGGCAGCGGACCGTTCTGCTAAAGATTTAAGGTCATGAAAATTCTGATCTACCAGGATTACCAGCACAACAATGGCGCGCTGTATCGCGCCCTGTGCCGGCAGTTCGGCACGGACAATGTCCATTATGCCGACGCTGCGGATATCGCGGGCGGCGCACTGGGCAGCGGCGTGAAAATGTTCGTCATGCCGGGCGGCGCAGACCTCTATTACGCCGAAAAGTTGAACGGCGCAGGCAACAAGGCAATCCGCGCCTACGTCGAAAACGGCGGCGTTTATCTCGGCATCTGCGCAGGCGCTTATTACGCGTGCGAGTCCATCGACTGGGCGCGCGGCACGGCGCAGGACATCCACGGCCCGCGCGAACTGGCCTTCTTCCCCGGCAGGGGCGTCGGCCCTGTCATGGATTTCATCGAGGATGGCGACATCGCGCGCTCATGGCACGCCGCGCCGGAAATCATGTATGACGACGGTCCATATAAAATGGAAGCGCGCGTTCATTACGCTGGCGGCCCGCATTTCGTTTCCGCAAAAGAAGACGGGTTTAAAATCCTTGCCCGCTACGAAAACGGCCTGAACGCCATCGTCGAATGCCCCTTCGGCGCAGGAAAAGCGATTTTGTGCGGCCCGCACATCGAGAAAAGCCACGACGACGTCGTGCGCGGCATGTATCGCCACAACAACAAATCCCATGACTGGGAAAAAGCCGCGGCGGAAAAACTGCATTCCAGCGAAACGCAGGCGCGCCGCCTGTGGGCACAGATACTGCTGCGCTGCGTTGGCGCAAGAAAACGGGCGGCGGCGTGAGGCGCGGCGGAGATATCATAATCTATGACGACCCGCGCGCGCAGACATCCATATCCTGCCTGCCGCAAGTTCTATCTAAAAACTTTCCAGACAGGAAGATATACGCCACGCCGACGGAAATATTTATGCGCGCGTTGGGCGAAGACCGCGCTGCGCTTGCCGTCATCCCCGGCATCTGGAGCGAAGACAGCAAGTATTACGACCTCATGGGCGGATCCGAAGGCCAGAAAAAGATTCAGGATTTCGTAGCGGATGGCGGCATTCTGATGACCATCTGCGCGGGCAGCTACCTTGTCTCGAGCCGTACCGAATACGCGCCGCCGTGGGGAACGCGGCGCGAACGCAACAATCCCGACGCTCTTTTCAACGCGCTGGCCCGCGGGCCGCTGCAGGGCATGGGAATGGAACCTATGGGCGATGAATGGTACGACGGCGTCCATGCCGTGCCTGTGGAATTTAAAGCCGCCGACAAAACGTGGAAAAAGGCGCGCCTTGCCTACGGCAACGGCCCCGCCCTCTTCCCTTATGAACTGAATCATGATTACGAAGTTCTCGCGCGCTACGACAAACTGCCCGATGCCCCCATCGCCGCCGCCTGGCATAAAGCAGGGATGGGCGCCGCGCTGTGGCTCGGCGTATTGCCGCATATCGGCTGGCAGCCTGTCGATAACCACCCGTCTGTGAAAAAAGTCTGGGATCTTATGAATCAACTGAAACCGCAAGAACCCGCGCGCAAAGAATTCTGGGACGGAATAATGGACAGAATTGAAAGGCATTTGAACCCATGACCAAAACCCCGATCCACATCATCGGCGGCGGGCTGGCGGGCAGCGAAGCGGCTTGGCAGGCGGCAAACAGGGGCGTGCCGGTCGTGCTGCACGAAATGCGCCCGCGCCGCGAAACGCCTGCGCACAAAACGGACGGGCTGGCGGAACTGGTTTGCTCGAACTCCTTCCGCTCCGACGACGCGGCGAACAATGCCGTCGGCCTGCTGCACGAGGAAATGCGCCGCTGCAATTCGCTGGTGATGCGCGAAGGCGGCAAGGCCGCCGTTCCCGCCGGCGGCGCGCTGGCGGTCGATCGCGATATTTTTTCAGGCGGCGTGACGAAGGCGCTGTCGGATCATCCGCTCATCACTATCGAGCGCGGCGAAGTCGCGGGGCTGCCGCCCGCGGACTGGGAATCCGTTATCATCGCCACAGGCCCCCTCACCTCGCCCGCATTGGCCGATGCGATCCGCCGCCTGACCGGCGAAGATTCGCTGGCTTTCTTCGACGCCATCGCGCCCATTATCCACCGCGAAACCATCGACATGGACGTGGCGTGGTTCCAGTCGCGCTATGATAAGGGCGGCGGGGCGGACTACATCAACTGCCCGATGGATGAGGTGCAGTATTACGCGTTCGTCGACGCGCTCCTGGCTGCGGAGAAAACGGAATTCAAGGAATGGGAGAAAGACACGCCCTATTTCGAAGGCTGTATGCCCGTTGAAGTCATGGCATCGCGCGGGCCGGACACTCTTTCTTTCGGACCGATGAAACCCGTCGGCCTAACCGACCCGCGCACCGGAAAGCGTCCCTATGCCGCCGTGCAGTTGCGGCAGGACAACAAGCTCGGCACGCTCTACAACATGGTCGGATTCCAGACAAAAATGAAATACGCCGATCAGACGCGCGTGTTTAAAACAATACCCGGCCTTGAAAACGCGGCATTCGCGCGGCTTGGCGGCCTGCACCGGAATACTTTCATCAATTCACCAAAACTTCTGGATGGGCGTCTGCGGCTGAAGGTGCAGCCGCGCCTGCGTTTCGCGGGGCAAATCACCGGCTGCGAAGGCTACGTCGAAAGCGCTGCGGTCGGCATCATGGCGGGGCGCTTCGCCGCCGCAGAAATCCTTGGGCAATACATGGAAACGCCGCCCGCCACCACCGCATTAGGCGCGATGCTGAACCACATCACCGGCGGTGCGGACGCGGAAACCTTCCAGCCGATGAACATCAATTTCGGCCTGTTCCCGCCGCTGTCCGGCAAGCCCCAGAAGAAAGAGCGCAAACCGGAAATGTCCGCCCGCGCGCTGCGCGATATCGACGCCTGGCTTGACGCACAAAAAAAAGAGGCGGCCTGAGCCCTTGGCCTGAGGAAAAATTTCTTATAGCCTTTCTCCTTAAGGAGAACCATGTCATGGCCATATTTCGCATATTATTGCTTCTGCCCCTTCTTTTTCTTTCATGCCCTGCTTTTTCGCAGACAGCAGATGCCATCGGGGCCGTTATGGAGGTCGAGGGCACAGCCTTCATAACCCATGACGGAAAGAAAACAGCCGCCGCAATCGATACGCCGGTTTACATGAACGACCAGATCGAAATGGGGCCGGACAGCAAAATTCATGTCCTGTTTGTCGATGAGACGGAACTGACGCTCGCGGATAACGCCGCGCTAAGCGTCGACCAATATGTTTTCGATGAAACCGCCGGAAGCGGCGGCCGTGGCCGGTATTCCATCCTGCGCGGGGCCTTTCTGTTCACGAGCGGCATGATGACGAAAATTCAAAACCCCGATGTTGAAATCAATACCGCGTACGGCGCCATCGGCCTGCGCGGCACGACCGTATGGGGCGGCAGCATAAACGATGAATATAACGTATTCGTACAGGACGGCGCGGTATCCGTTACCACGAACCGCGGCCGCATCCGCATGGCGGCAGGCGAAGGCACAAGCATCCGCAGCCGCGACGCGATCCCCGCGCTGCCTAAAAAATGGGGACAGGAAAAAGTCGGCATGGCCGTACGAACGGTCGCCCTGAAAAACCGGGAGACCGTGCAAAAACGCATCGCCGGGATAAATCTGCGCCGCGCCGAAACGCGCGGAAAACGCAACGATATTGCGCCGCCGCCCGCGCAAATGAGGCCAAGACCGGACGATGGGCAGGCACAGGAAAAACTGAAAGAGAGCCGCGAAAGGCTGCAGCAGCATCGGCAGGAATACCGGAATCACCGGGCAAACCTGCCTCCTTCCGATGGCACGTCCCGTACGGAAGAGGCGAGAGAAAAACATATACTGGGCAAGCCGCCCAGGAAAAACGACGGCCGCTGATTTACATCCTGAATACGCCGTACTTCGTATCTTCTACCGGCGCATTCAGGGACGCCGAGATCGCCAGCCCCAGAACATGGCGCGTATCGGCGGGATCGATGACCCCGTCATCCCACAGGCGCGCGGACGCATAATACGGGTGCCCTTCGGTTTCGTATTTTTCGAGAAGAGGCCTCTTGAATTCCTCCTCCTCTTTCGCACTCCACTTCTTGCCGTCGCGTTCCATCTTCTGGCGCGTGACGGTGGCCAAAACATTGGCCGCCTGCGCGCCTCCCATGACGGAAATGCGGGCATTCGGCCACATCCACAAGAAACGCGGATTGTATGCGCGGCCGCACATGCCATAATTGCCCGCGCCGAACGACCCGCCTATGATGACGGTGAATTTGGGCACGCGTGCGCAGGAAACGGCCATAACCATCTTTGCTCCGTCCTTGGCAATACCGCCCTGTTCATATTTCTGCCCTACCATGAAACCGGTGATGTTCTGCAGGAACACCAGCGGAATGCCGCGCTGGCTGCATAATTCAATGAAATGCGCGCCCTTCAATGCGCTTTCGCTGAACAGAACGCCGTTATTGGCGACGATCCCGACCGGCATGCCGTATATATGGGCAAAACCCGTGACCAGAGTCGTTCCATAGCGTTTCTTGAATTCATCGAATTCGCTGCCGTCGACGATGCGGGCGATAACCTCGCGCACGTCGTACTGGGTCTTCAAATCCGGCGGCACGATGCCATAGATTTCCGAAGGATCGTATTTCGGCTCTTCCGGCTTGCGGAAGTTAAGCGCGCCGCCCTTGCGGCGGTTCAGGCGCGAGATGATCTTGCGCGCGGTTTCGAGAGCATGTTCGTCATTGTCGGCGAGATGATCCGCCACGCCGGAGACACGGGTATGGACATCGCCGCCGCCCAGATCCTCCGCCGACACTTCCTCCCCCGTCGCGGCTTTCACCAGCGGCGGCCCGGCGAGGAAGATAGTTCCCTGCTCCTTCACAATGACGCTTTCATCACTCATCGCGGGCACATACGCGCCGCCCGCCGTGCAACTGCCCATCACCACGGAGATCTGCGGAATGCCCTTGGCTGACATATTGGCCTGATTGTAAAAGATACGCCCGAAATCGTCCTTGTCCGGAAATACTTCGTCCTGATTGGGCAAGTTCGCGCCGCCGCTATCGACAAGGTAGATGCAGGGCAGGTTGTTCTGCTCCGCAATTTCCTGCGCGCGCAGGTGTTTTTTGACCGTCAGCGGATAATACGTTCCGCCCTTCACCGTCGCATCGTTGCAGATGACGACGCACTCCTGCCCCGATACGCGACCGATACCGGTAATGATGCCGGCGGCGGGAACATCATCCTCATAAACCTTGCAAGCGGCCAGTTGCGAAAATTCCAGAAACGGAGACCCCGCATCCAGCAGCCTGTTGATGCGGTCGCGCGGCAGCAGCTTGCCGCGCTCCGCGTGCCGCGCGCGCGCCTTCTCGCCGCCGCCCATTTCAATGGCGGCGACCTTTGATTTCAAATCGGCGACCAGAACCTGCATAGCGGTGCTGTTTTTTTGAAACTCCGGGCTTTCCGCCTTTACGGCGCTTGTAAGATACATGGGAATGCCTTTCATAGCACAAAATTATTTACGTATTTTTCTTCGATGGATTGCCTCACGCCCTATATATGCTACTATAAAATCTCTAGCGTATCCTGTGTAAAAAAACAGCACGGCGTTGCCGTGTTATGCTTTAGACAACATCCAACGACGGACCCGCGCTATGAGCAATCATAAAGTCGATTCCGAAGGACTGATCGTCACTTGGGGGCTGCTGATCATGCTAATCAGCTTTATCGGGGGATTCGTCACCGGCATGGGTCCCATAGAATTCCTTATTATCGGCAGTTTCTGGTTTTTTCTCATCGGCGGAATCATATCGTTGCTTGCCGCTCTTGTCATCGCCATAGCAAAATCCGTCCGCGATTCGAAAACAGGAGCTTTCAGCGGGATTTTCGATGACGAAAACGCACGCGTGGAAATGTTCAAGAATGACTTTATCGACGCCCTCCGCGAAATGAAAAAGTTATTTACGCGCCGTCAATAAAAAAAGAGCCCGTCCCGGGCTCTTTTAAATCTTATATCTCTTTATATTCTATGCGGAGCGGATTTCGCGGAGGAAGGTTTCCACCTCCCCTTTCATGCTCTGGGACTGCTGCGCCAGCTTGCGGGCAACATCCAAAACCTCATTGGCGGCCTTACCCGATTCCTGGGCCGCATTGCTGACGCCGCTGATATTATTGCTGACTTCGCCCGTGCCGGTCGATGCCTCCTGCACGTTGCGCGAAATCTCGCGTGTGGCCGCCGTCTGTTCCTCCATTGCCGCCGCAATGGCCGTGGAGGTCTCCGTCAGTTCGGCGACAATCCGGCTGATCCCCTGGATGGCGGCAACGGATTCCTGCGTCTCCGTCTGCACGCTCTTGATGACGCTGGCGATTTCATCCGTCGCCTTTTGCGTTTCCGTAGCCAAAGTCTTGACCTCGTTCGCAACGACGGCGAACCCTTTCCCGGCTTCGCCGGCGCGGGCTGATTCGATGGTGGCGTTCAGCGCAAGAAGATTCGTCTGCTCGGCGATGCCGGTAATCAGCTCAATCACCTCGCCGATCCTGCCGGCCGCATTGGAGAGACGATCCATGATCTCCTGCGTTTTGACGACAGAACCGGAAGCAACCTTGGCCTTCTCCCCAGATACATTAACCTGCCTGGCAATATCCTGAATGGATGCGGTCAGTTCTTCCGTTGCTGACGCCACGTTCTGAACGTTTGCGCCCGCCTGCGTTGCCGCCGAAGCGACGGCCGTGGCCTGCTTGGTCGTCTCCTCGGCTATTGCGCTCATGGATTGCGATGTCGCCTCCATCTGCGTAGCCGCCGCCGCAAGGCCTTTCAGAAGATCTGAAGACTTGCTGTCGAAACCGGCGATGAGCTTTTCAATTTTCTCGGCGCGGCGCAGCTTGGCCTGATTTTCAATCTCCTGCTCTTCCTGCATCCGCTTCCGCTCGATTCCATTCTGCTGGAAGATATGCATGGCTTTCACCATATCTCCGATTTCGTTTTTGGTTACCGGCGGCAAAATCATGTCGAGCCTGCCCTCGGCCAGTTCCGTCATCGATGAAACCGTTGCGCTGAAAGATGCGTTGACGGCCCTGATAATCAGGAACGACAGAAATAGCGTACCCAGCAAAGCGACAGTTGTAAGAACCAGCGCAGAATTTTTCTTTTGCGCCGCAGCGGCTTTGATCTCTGCCATCTGCGCCATCAGGTCGCTTGCCAGCGAATCCTCAATCCTCTTAAGGCCGTTAATCTTCTGGGTGATGGCATCAAACCAGTAGCTGCCCTGAATGCCTTTCAGGTCGCCCGTCAGTCCGCCTTCAATGGCAATGCCGCGCATTCTCTCCACTTCTTTCGCAGCGTCGCCACCCATGACCTCGTCATAGATTTTTTTCTGAATATCCGTGGCATAGGATAAAAAGATAGCGTTGTATGTCTGTTGCGCGCTGACCAGGTTCTTGAACCTGTCCAGCACCGAGGGTTCAAATTTGCCGCTGGCGAATCCTGAAGCGCCTACAGCGCGTTCGACGCCTGAACGCTCCTTGCCTTGCATGAAGTTCGTGTATCCAACGATGCTGACCACGACCTCAGGGTCGGGGCTGAGGCTTGCCATGTAACCGATGAGATCAAGATTTTGGGCATTAAGGTCAGTGTAATACTTAATAGCGGTAGTGGCCGAAACGGACAACTCATCCACTTTCTGTCTGAGCTCGTCCAGTTTCGCCAGTTCGGCCAGCCATGCATCATATTTCTGATTGAATGCCTCGTCGTAATTCTTCGGCTCAAAGGACTCCAGATATACTTTCAATTCCTCCCGGCGCTTATTGGTTTCAACGCGCTGCGCAAGAAGCTCAGTCCTGAACTTGCCCCCCAGACTGCCCACAAATACGGCCGTAGCCCCACGCTCTTTTTGCTGTTCGTGCACCAAGGTGGCCATTTTTACGGAAAGGTTCGTCAGCTGCTCCAGTCCTTTGAGCTGACTGACGATATTTGTTTCCCTAATAATCATCTGGGAAGAGAAAAAGATGGCTACGAGAAACGGGACCAGCGCCACTAACAGAATAGCGCGCGATATCTTCATGTTTCTTATGAGATTAATCATCGTTCAGGCTCCTGACTGCACTTTGGTTACGCTGCAAAAAAACTCTATATGGAATGTAAGTTTTTGGCTGACCAACGCTTACACAATATACAAGGATATTAGAAAAATATGAACCAATCCTTTACGAATTTTTACTTCCAGCCCGGCCTTTAAACCCCCAAAGCAATTCTATCAAATCTTATTATATTCATAATAATGGTTTCGTATTGCAACACATAATACCATTGACTCGGGAACCGGGCTTTTTATAATGCGGTCCACTTAACGAAAAATTATGTGTAGGGGGGAATACGCACCATGCTTAAAAAAGCAGTTGGATACTTTGCGCTCAAAGCTTTCCGGGAAATGGCCGACAGCCTGACTCCCACACAACGCGCCGCGCTGGAATCCGGAACGGTTGGAATAGTCGAACGATCCCTCTATGAAGGGAGCTTGGATCAAAAAGGCATGCTCTCGATGCCCGGACCTTCGCTTTCCCCGGAAGAAAAAAGATTCCTCAACGAAGAAGTCGAACAGCTTTGCCAGATGCTGGACTGCTGGAAGATCGAGGAAGAAACGAAGGATCTTCCTCCCGAGGCATGGCAGTTTCTGAGGGAAAAAAGATTCTTCGGGATGGTCATCCCGAAGGAATATGGCGGACTTGGATTCTCCGCGCAGGGACATGCCGCCGTCATCGCGAAAATCGCAAGCCGCAACGGCACGGCATCCGTCACGGCAATGGTCCCCAATTCCCTGGGACCGGGCGAACTGATCTACCGTTACGGAACGGAAGATCAAAAAAATTACTACCTGCCGCGTCTTGCGAGGGGCGAGGAAATCCCCTGCTTCGCGCTGACCAGCCCGCAGGCCGGTTCGGATGCCACAAACCAGAAGGACGAAGGCATTCTATTCCGCGGCGAGGACAACAAGCTTTATATCCGGTTGAACTGGGAAAAACGGTACACGACACTCGCGCCCATCGCGACCCTGTTCGGCCTTGCGTTCAAACTGAAAGATCCCGATCATATTCTAGGCCACAAGGAAGATGTCGGCATTACGCTCGGTCTCGTTCCCGCCGGCCTGCCCGGCATGGATACCGGCAAGCGGCACAGGCCGATGGGCGCGCCGTTCCAGAACGGCCCGCACTGGGGCGAAGACGTCATCATTCCCGCCGACAACATTATCGGCGGGATCGCTTACGCCGGAAAAGGATGGGACCCCATGCTGGTGAACTGCCTGGCCATCGGCCGGTCGGTTTCGCTTCCCGCTTCGTCCGCCGGCATGGCGCGATACGCGACGCGCGCGACGGGGGCATATGCCGCCATCCGCCAGCAATTCGGGCAGCGCCTTGTCGACCTCGAAATGGTGCAGGAAGGTCTGGCGCGCATCGGCGGCCTGACATACATGATTGATTCCGTTCGTCCTCTGCCGCTGCAGGATATGGACCTGGCGCATGAAGCGGGCGAGGAAGCCCGTCCCGCCGTCGCGTCCGCGATGCTGAAATACCACCTGACCGAAGCGGCGCGCCAGATTTCAATCGACGCAATGGATATTCACGGCGGGAAGGGCGTCGTCAAAGGGCCGGACAACCCCGTCTCTCATCTGTACGAAAGCATTCCTGTCGCCATCACGGTCGAAGGCGCGAACTATCTGACGCGCGGCATGATGATTTTCGGCCAGGGCGCGTT
>JACQIJ010000082.1 GCA_016198545.1 Pseudomonadota bacterium | reverse complement strand
GTTATGGGCACTCCACCCGTCAATACGCCGCCGGAAAAGGATATGGCGGCGCCGTTGCTGCGCTATCTGCATGGAAGTAAAAACGGGGAAGGGCATCTTGCGACTTTCAAAGCTGAATGACGCTTACCGGGGAGGCCCGGATCCTGAAATAACGGGCCTGACGGCGGACAGCCGCAGCGTCGGGCCGGGTTATCTGTTTGCGGCGTTGCCTGGCACGAAAATGGACGGCGCGCGCTTTATTGGCGATGCGGTGAAAAAAGGCGCGGCAGCCGTTTTGGCGGCGCGGGGCGTGAAGGTCCCGGAAGGCGTCGCTTTGATCGAAAGCGAAAACCCGCGGCGCGATTTTGCGCTTCTGGCGGCGAAGTTTTTCATGCGGCAGCCGCGAACGATAGTTGCTGTCACCGGCACGAACGGCAAGACATCGAGCGCGCATTTTGCGCAGCAGATATGGGAGTCCCTCGGGCATAAGGCGGTCAGTCTCGGCACGATTGGCGTGCGCGGTTGCGGGATGGACAGGGACGGCTCCCTGACAACCCCCGATCCTGCCGTGCTGCACGAAGAATTGGCGCGGCTCGCGGATGCGGGCGTCACGCATCTGGCGATGGAGGCGTCCAGCCACGGGCTTTCCCAGTTCCGCATCGACGGCGTGAAAATCAGGGCTGCGGCGTTTACGAACATTACGCGCGACCATCTCGATTATCACGGCGACATGGCCGATTACTTTTCTTCCAAAATGCGCCTGTTTTCCGAAGTTTTGCCGCCGGGCGGAACGGCTGTTCTGAACGCCGATATACCGAAATATGGTGAACTGAAAGGGCTGTGCGCGCAGCGCGGCCTGAAAATAATGGGATACGGAGAAAAGGGCGGCGATATAAAACTCCTGCGCCGGGCGCCGAGGTCGGGCGGGCAGGATTTGCTGATCGAAGCGGGCGGCGCGCAATTTGATATTGTCCTGCCGCTGGTGGGGTCATTCATGGCGATGAACGCGCTGTGCGCGCTGGGGCTGGTCATGGCCTGCGGCGCTTCCGCGGAAGAAGCCGTCGGCGCGATGGCCGGGCTGAAGGGCGCGCCGGGACGGCTTCAGCTCGTAGAGGGCCATCCGTCCGGCGCCGCCATATACGTCGATTACGCGCATACGCCCGATGCGCTGGAAAATATCTTGCGCGCGCTGCGGCCGCATACGAAGGGAAGGTTGTTCTGCATCATCGGCTGCGGCGGTGACCGCGACCCGGGCAAGCGTCCTATCATGGGAAAAATCGCAGATGATATGGCGGATATTGCAATCATCACGGACGACAATCCGCGCAGCGAAGATCCGGCGAAAATCCGTGCGGCGATGATGGCGGGGACAAGGCGCGCCCGCGAAATCGGCGGACGGCGCGAGGCTGTTCACGCCGCGGTGAGGGATCTGGAGGAGGGCGACGTGCTGGTCATTGCCGGAAAAGGGCACGAACAAGGGCAGATTATAGGCTCCCGCGTGGAGCCGTTCGATGACGTAAGCGAGGCGCGTAAGGCCATCGCGCAATTGAAAAGCGGGGCGGCGGCATGAGCGGCGGGCAGGCGGTTATATGGACGGCGAAGGAAGCGGCGGCGGCCACCGGCGGCGTTGCGCGGTGCGGCTGGACAGCGGCGGGCATTTCCATCGATACGCGCGCTTTGAAAAAAGGCGAGTTGTTCGTTGCGCTGAAGGGCGATGCGCGCGACGGGCATGAATTCGTGAAGGATGCGCTTGAAAAAGGCGCGGCTTGCCTGGTTTCCCGCATTCCCGAAGGCGTGGATGAAAGCGCGCCGTTGCTCGTTGTTAAGGACACTTTTATGGCGTTGCAGGATTTGGGGCGCGCATCGCGCTACCGCACGGGCGCAAAGATTATTGCCGTGACGGGTTCGGTCGGCAAGACGGGGACGAAAGAAATGCTGGCCGCGGCCTTCGGCGCGCTGGGTCAGACGCATGCCAGCAAGGCGTCGCACAACAATCACTGGGGCGTACCGCTGTCGCTTGCCGGCATGCATGCGGGCTGCGATTACGGCGTATTTGAAATCGGCATGAATCATCCCGGCGAAATCGGGCCGCTGTCGCGGATGGCGCAGCCGCATGTCGCGATCATCACTACGGTTGCAGGCGTTCATATGGAACATTTTGAATCCGTGCGGCAGATAGCCGATGCGAAGGCGGAAATTTTCGAGGGCATGGATCATAGCGGCATTGCCGTACTGAACCGCGACAATGAATGGTTTGCCCATCTGAAGGCGAAGGCGGAAACGCAGGGCGTGAAGGTTTACGGTTTCGGCGACCACGATGAATCGGATGCAAGACTTGTAGATTGCCTTGAGGCCGCCAACGGATCGCGCATCAAGGCGAAAATCATGGGCGAAGATGTCGTCTTTACCCTTCTGATGCCCGGTTATCATATTGCGCTGAACGCGCTTGCGGTTCTGCTGGCGGTGAAGCTTGCGGGCGGCGATGTCAGGAAGGCAGTGAAGGCCCTGGAGAAAATCGAACCGATCGCGGGCCGGGGCCTGCGTGAATATATAAACATCGGCGACCCCAAAAATCCGGTGACGCTGATCGACGAAAGCTACAATGCTTCGCCGGTGGCGATGAAAGCGGCATTCAAGGTCCTGGCGCTGATCGACCCTGGCCGGGGCGGACGGCGCATCGCCGTTCTGGGCGATATGCTGGAATTGGGCAAGGATAGCCCCAAAATGCACGCGGATCTGGCCTTGCCTTTGCAGGCCGCTGATGTACAACTGGTCTATACTTGCGGTCCGCTGATGAAAAACCTGCATAATGCCATGCCGCAGGATCGGCGCGGCGCGCACGGCAAAGACAGCGTCGAGTTGGCCTCCATCGTGCCCGACGTTCTGACGCCCGGCGATGTGGTGATGGTCAAGGGGTCGCACGGCAGCAAGATGGGCCTCGTCGTTGAGGCGCTGCGGACGTTGCCGGACAAACTGAGAAAGAAGGTTGATAATGCTCTATAACCTGCTTGTCCCGCTGTCTGAACATTTCATCTTTTTCAACCTGTTTAGGTATCTGACGTTCCGCACGGGCGGAGCGATCATGACCTCTCTTATTATATGTTTCCTGATTGCGCCGGGGATGATCCGCTGGCTGAAAGCAAAGCAGGCGGGGGCCAGCAACATCCGCGCCTATCTGGAGGAGGCGCACGCGAAGAAGTCCGGCACGCCGACGATGGGCGGCCTTATGATTCTTGTTTCCGTGGCGATAAGCACATTGCTGTGGGCCAACCTTGCGGATCCCTTCGTATGGATTGCGTTGCTGGTTCTGGTCGGCTATGGGATGATCGGGTTCGGCGACGATTACCTGAAGCTGACGAAGAAAAACTCGAAAGGCCTGCCGGGGAAGCTGAAACTTCTGGCGCAGTTCGCCATCGGCGGCATGGCCGCCGCCGGCGCGGTGTATTTTTTGCCGGGAAACATGAATATGCATGTCGCCGTTCCCATGCTGAAGCATACTTTCATGTACCTGTCGTGGTTTTTCATCCCGTGGGCGCTGCTGGTGATCGTCGGCGCATCGAATGCTGTCAATCTGACCGACGGGCTTGACGGCCTGGCCATCGTGCCGGTGGCTATCGCGGCGGCGTGTTTTGGCCTGATAAGCTGGCTCGCGGGCAATGCCGTGTTCGCGAACTATCTGCAAATTCCTTATGTTCCCGGCGTAGGAGAATTGGCGATTTTATGCGGCGCGCTGGTTGGCGCGGCGATGGGGTTCCTGTGGTACAACGCGCCGCCCGCGCAGGTCTTCATGGGCGATACCGGGTCGCTGTCGATGGGCGGGGTTCTGGGCGCGATCGCGGTGATGACGAAGCATGAAATCGTCCTGGCGATCGTCGGCGGGCTGTTTGTCCTTGAAACCGTCTCTGTGATCGTGCAGGTCGTCTCGTTCAAGTTGACCGGGAAGCGCGTCTTCGCTATGGCGCCGTTGCACCACCATTTCGAAAAAAAGGGATGGTCCGAGCCGACCATCGTCATCCGCTTCTGGATTATCGCGGTTATTTTGGCGCTGGTGGGCTTAAGTACGCTGAAGCTGAGATGATCGACGTATCGAAATTCGCTGAAACCCTGAAGGGAAGACCTGTCGCCGTGTTCGGGCTGGGGCTGTCCAACCGCGCGGTTCTGAAGGCGTTCGAAGCGGCAGGCATTGAATCCGTTACGGCGGACGACGGCGACCCGCAGACGGCCCGCGCTCTCCTGACGTCCGATCTGTCGCGCTTTGCCTGCCTTGTGCTGTCGCCGGGCGTGAAGCCGTCGCATCCGCTGGTAAGGAAGGCGCGATGGGATAGTATCGAGATCATTTGCGACATGGAAATTTTGCACAGCTGCGCGCATGGCCGCAAGACTATCGGCATAACGGGCACGAACGGGAAATCGACCACGACGGCGCTAATCGGCCATATTCTGAATGAATGCGGCATTCCTGCTGCCGTGGGCGGGAATATCGGGAAGGCCGTGCTTGATCTCGATATGCCGCCCGCAGGCGGGGCGTTCGCGCTGGAAATGTCGTCTTACCAGATCGATCTGTGCCCTACCTTCGCGCCGGACATTGCTGTGCTTCTGAACATCACGCCCGACCATATCGATCATCACGGCTCGATGGAAAATTACGTCGCTGCGAAAAAGAAGATTTTCCGCGGGCCGGGCAGCGCGGTCATCGCGACGGAGGATGAATATTGCAGGCGCATCGCGCAGGGAATCGAGATTGAGAGAAAGGTTTATGCGGCTTCGGCGCAGGATGCGGGGCTTCCGTCCTGCGACGCGCTCCTCGGCGTTCATAACAGGCAGAACGTCGCGGCCGCCCGTATCGTGGGGCGGCTGATGGGGTTGACGGATGCCGCTATCGCGGCGGCGGTGAAAACATTTCCCGGCCTGCCGCACCGGCAGCAGTTCGTGCGCGAAATCGGCGGCTTGCGCTGGGTGAACGACAGCAAGGCGACGAATGCGCATGCCGCGGGTATGGCGCTGGCCTGTTACGACGATATTTACTGGATTCTGGGCGGGAAGCCAAAGGAAGGCGGGCTCGCAGGGCTGGAGGAATATATGTCGCGCATCCGCTGCGCGTTCCTGATAGGCGCAGCGCAGGAGGAATTCGCGGCATGGCTTCAAAAAAACGATGTTCCGCACGAATTATGCGGTACAATGGAAGCGGCGGTCGCGGCAGCGCGGAAAGAGGCGAAGTCCGGAACGGTTCTTCTGTCCCCGGCCTGCGCCTCGTTCGACCAGTTCCGCAATTTCGAGCACAGGGGCGAGACTTTTATGACACTCGTGAATGAACTGAAGGGGGCGGCGGCATGACAAGGCTTTTTTCCCGCACCGACCAGTCCGTCTTCGGTCGCTGGTGGTGGACAGTTGACCGCGTCATGCTGGCGGGGTTCTTTATACTGATGGTCTGCGGCGTCGTTCTGGTGGCGACGGCCAGCCCCCCGGTGGCCGAACGCATCGGCGCGGGGCAGTACCATTTCATCAAAAAGCATATGATTGTGTTGTTTCCCGCGTTTTTCCTGATGCTGGGGGTGTCGCTCCTGCCGCCGCGCATGATATGGCGCGTATCAAGCATTGTTTTCGCCGGCGGCATCATCGCGATGATCCTCGTCCTTTTTATCGGCGTCGAGGTCAAGGGCGCGCAGCGCTGGCTGCCGCTGCCGTTTTTCTCCCTGCAGCCGAGCGAATTTATAAAGCCCGCCTTCGCCGTCTGCGCGGCGTGGTTCATGGCGAAGGGAAAGGAAAACCCGTCCTTCCGCGGCAATGCCATTGCTGCCGGGATGTTCGGTCTTGCCGCGCTTTTGCTCGTGATGCAGCCGGATTTCGGCATGACTTTCGTGCTGGCCTGCATTTTTGGCATGCAAGTATTTTTGGCGGGCTTTCCCCTGCTGTGGCTTGCCGGTCTTGCGGGGGCGGGCGTGTGTGCGGGCGTTCTTTCGTATTTTACGATCGGCCATGTGCGCAGCCGCATCGACCGCTTCCTCGATCCCGCTTACGGCGACAATTATCAGGTGGAAAAATCGCTCGAGGCGTTCCGCGCAGGCGGCCTGTTCGGCGTGGGGCCGGGGCAGGGCACAGTGAAGCTGGGCATTCCCGATGCGCACGCGGATTTCATTTTCGCCGTCGCGGGCGAGGAAATGGGCCTTCTGTTCGCCGCGTTTCTTGTCATTCTGTTCGGGTTCATCGTGTTGCGCGGCTTCAATCGCATCATGGACAGCGATGACATGTTCACTGTCCTTGCCGGGGGCGGACTTCTGACCATGTTCGGGTTTCAGGCTCTCATCCATATGGGCGCAGGCGTACGGATGCTCCCGGCTAAGGGCATGACGCTGCCTTTCATCAGTTACGGCGGATCGTCGCTTCTGGCCATGTCGTTCGCCGCCGGCGTCATGCTGGCGCTGACGCGCCGCAAGGGCAGGCATGGAATTGCGCGCGGCGGCGGGATTGCAAAAGGCGGGATGGCCGTCGCAGGAAAAATGTAACACGCTGGTGAGTATGGAACAGAAACTGATTGTTTTGAGTACAGGCGGCACGGGCGGGCATATGTTCCCGGCGGCGGCGCTTGCGCGCGATCTTATTTCCCGCGGCTATCGCGTCGAGATCGTCGCAGACGACCGCGGCCGGAAATACGAATCCAGTTTCGGCGGCGCGAAGTTTCACGTGATACGCGCCGGGACGCTGGTCGGCGGCGTCGCGGGCAAGCTGACCGGCATGGCGAAGATCAGCGTAGGCATGATCCAGGCTTTCCGCCTGATGGACAGGCTGAAGCCTGCCGTTGTGGTCGGCTTCGGCGGCTATCCGTCCGTTCCCGCTCTGTACGCGGCGCAGGCGAAACGGATACCGACCGTGATTCATGAGCAAAACGCCATTATGGGCCGCGCCAACGCTTTTCTTGCGCCGAAGGTCATCCGCATTGCGCTATCGTTGCCCTACACTGAAGGACTGGATGAAGCGGACACCATGCGCGCCGTTGTCACCGGCAATCCTGTGCGCGAAGATATTGCCGCTCTTTATACCCGGCCATATCCCGTGCTGGAAAAAGACGGGTCGTTCCGCATTCTTGTCATGGGCGGGTCGCAGGGCGCGAATATCTTCGCCGAGGTCGTCCCCGCCGCGCTGGCGAAACTGCCTGCGGCGCACCGTGCGCGGCTGGAGGTTACGCAGCAATGCCGGGAGGAAGATATTTCATTCGTTCGCGGCGTATACGAACAGGCAGGCATCAAAGCGCATCTTGAAACATTTATTGCGGATATCGCTACAGCGCTTACGCAAGCGCATCTCGTGATTTCCCGTTCCGGCGCGTCCACCGTGGCTGAAGTGACGGCGTCCGGGCGTCCGGCGATTTTTGTGCCCTATCCCTATAACAGAGACAACCAGCAGAAAATCAATGCCGACGTCGTGGCGGATGCGGGCGGCGCGTGGGTGATGACGCAAAACGGTTTCACGGCGGAGGCATTGCTGCCCCGCATGGAAACCTTCATGCAGAATTCTGAAACCCTGTTCCGTGCCGCCGAGGGCGCACGCAGCTGCGGCAAGCCCGACGCTGCGCGGCGTCTGGGCAATCTCGTTACCGCCATCGCCAGCGGGTGGGAGAAGGAAAAGTTTCAATAATGACATAAAAATGCTTGGTGCCGCCGTCTCTTGATGCTAAAACTTCTCCATGCGCATACGGCCACAGGAAACAGGCATTCTTCATTTCACCGGCATCGGCGGCATCGGCATGAGCGGGATTGCCGAGGCTTTGCGCGCGCTCGGCTATAGGGTGCAGGGATCGGACATTTCCGAAGGCCCGAATGTTCACCGTTTGCGCGACAAGGGAATTGAAGTCTTCATTGGCCACGATGCTGCGCATATTAAAGACGCTGCGTTGCTTGTCGTATCGTCGGCGATAAAAAAAGACAATCCTGAACTGGCCGCCGCCCGCGCGCGGCGGATTCCGGTCGTGCGGCGAGCGGACATGCTGGCGGAACTGATGCGTCTGAAAAAGGCGATCGCCGTCGGCGGCACGCATGGCAAGACGACGACGACATCCATGATCGGCGCGATGCTGGAGGACGGCGGGTTCGACCCCACCGTCATCAATGGCGGTATCGTCAACAAATACGGAACCAACACGCGTCTGGGCAACGGCGAATGGATGGTGGTGGAATCGGATGAGAGCGACGGCAGTTTTACGCGCCTGCCAGCGACTGTGGCTGTCATCACCAATATTGATCCCGAACATATGGAACATTACGGGGATTTTGATGCCGTGCGCCGCGCTTATCTGTATTTCGCCGAAAATGTGCCGTTCTACGGTTATGCCGTGCTGTGCGCCGACCACCCGGAGGTGCAGGGGTTGATACCCGCGCTATCCGACCGGCGGCTGATAACGTATGGCTTCAACCCGCAGGCCGATGTACGCGCGCACAACTTGCTCCCGTCGCCGCAGGGCTGTTCATTTGATGTCGCGTTTGCGGGAGGCGCGGAAATCGCTGATTGCTGGCTGCCGATGCCGGGCAAGCATAACATGCAGAATGCGCTCGCCGCGCTCGCCATCGGGCATGAAATGGGCATTGCGCCTGCGGTGATGAAAAAGGCGCTTGCGCATTTTTCCGGCGTCAAAAGACGTTTTACCAAAACGGGGGAGGCCGGAGGCGTCACCGTGATCGATGATTACGGCCACCACCCGGTTGAAATCGCTGCTGTGCTGAAGGCCGCGCGCGGCTGCGTTGATGAAAACGGCGGGCGCGTCGTCGCCGTGGTGCAGCCGCATCGCTATTCCCGCCTGCGCGATCTGTTCGAAGGGTTTTGCACCTGCTTCAATGACGCGGACAGCGTGATCGTGGCTGATATCTACGCGGCGGGGGAAATGCCTATCGAAGGTGCGAGCCGCGATGCGCTCGCTGAAGGCATCAAAAAGCACGGGCACAAGGACGTGCGGGTTTTGAACGCCGCTGCCGATTTGCCGCAAATGATTGCTGATATGGCTGCGGCGGGGGATTTCGTCGTTTGTCTGGGCGCTGGCGATATCACCAAATGGGCGAATGCATTGCCTGCCGAGCTGGAAAATATTTTCGCGATGGATAAAAAACACCGCGCCTAATCCTCTAACGTCATGCCCGCTTTAGGCGGGCATCTGGCGAAACAGTTAGGAATGGGATGATATGAAGGTGCATAGTTTGCAATTCAGCGGTTCAATTCTCGAGAGAGGATTTTGGTTGTATGTTTATCGTATAGTTCAAGATAGTCGGTGTGCTTTATATGTCGGCAGGACAGGAGATTCTTCTTCTCATTATGCATCGTCGCCTTTTAATCGTCTCGGGCAGCATTTGGATATGCGTAAAGCCAGTGCTAACATGCTGAAACGAAATCTTGAAAAGAATGGATTTGATCTACTTGAATGTAAATTTGAATTAATTGCAGTAGGGCCGATATATGAAGAGCAAAATACATTAAAGGATCATAGACGGTATAGAGATATAGTTGCTCCATTGGAAACAGCTTTGGCAGGCTATTTGGAAAAGAAAGGCTATAAAATTTTGGGTTCTCACGGTAGGGATAAGCCGTTTGATAGAAATTTATTCAAAAGGATAGTTGATGAAGTGGGACATCTGTTTCCGGATGCCCGCCTGCGCGGGCATGACGATTAAGGAGAGCTTCATTACTTCGTTTCTTCGTGTAAAAAAAGAATGATCAATACAGTCAAAAAAATTGAAATATTGCCACAAGTGCGCGGGGAATACCGCGAGAATGCGCCGCTGGGCGCGGTGGGGTGGTTCCGCTGCGGCGGGAGCGCGGAGGTGCTGTTCAAGCCGGCGGATAAAGAGGATTTGCAACGGTTCCTGATAAATTATTCCCCCACCCCAGCCCTCCCC
>JACQIJ010000084.1 GCA_016198545.1 Pseudomonadota bacterium | reverse complement strand
GGCATTCCCCGTGAGAATTTTCTTGGCCCCGGCACGCTTCTGGCGTTTACTACGCCGATGAGCGCAAGCATAAGCCAGAAAGAAGTAGCGCATTTCACCAAGGATTCAGGCCTCTGGTGGGATGAATCCGGGCCATTCGCCATTTTGCACCGGCTGAACTCCCTGCGCATGCGCTATATAAAGAACCAGATTGAAAACCACTTCGACCGCGCGCCGCGGGGGCTGAAAGTCCTGGATATCGGATGCGGCGGCGGGCTTGTATGCGAGCCGCTGGCGCGGATGGGCGCGAGAGTCACCGGCATAGACGCCGACGAGCAGGCGATTGAAGTTGCCAAGGACCATGCGCAGCGACAGGAACTGGACATCAATTACATTCACGGCGCAATCGAAAGCCAGAGCGGAACATACGACATCGTCACTGCCCTCGAGGTTGTCGAGCACGTGGCAGACATGGAAAGCTTTATAACGTCCGCCGCGCAGCTGTGCCGGCCCGGCGGGCTGATGATTTTTTCAACGCTGAACCGCACGCCGCAATCGTTCCTTCTGGGCATCGTTGCGGCGGAATACATTCTGCGCTGGGTCCCGCGCGGAACTCATAGCTGGAGGCAATTCATCCGCCCCAGCGAAATGACGACGCATCTTGAAAACCGCGGCGTAGCACCAGTATCCATCGACGGGTACGGCCTGAACCCTGCCACCGGCGAATTCGAACTGTCACGCAAATATGTGGACGTCAATTACTTCCTGACCGCGGAGAAAAAAGCATGAGTTCGGTATTCATGATCCTGATGGGCGCTGCAGCTCTGTGCGTACTGGCATCATTGGTCATGGGCATCAGCGTCATGGCCAAAGGCGGCGATACGGCGAAAAAATACAGCAACAAACTGATGCGCGCCCGCGTACTTCTGCAAGGCCTGGCGGTTTTGTTTTTCGTGATGGCGGTTATAAGCGCAAAGAACTAGACTTCAGGAGATTTGTCGAACTTCGCGCCGTCGATATTCGCGCCCGTGAAGTTGGATCCTTCGATATTCGCGCCGGTAAAATTGGCATCGCGCAAATCGCAACCTGAAAAATCGGCGTAAGCTACATCCGCCTTTGTAAATACGGCTTTCTGAAATTTCGCCCCGGAGCAGTTCGCATAACGCATATTGGACTCCGCCAGCGTACAGGGCGATGCGCGGCGTTCTCCTCCGGCATCAAAGTAAAGAGCACTGAGATCCGCGTTACGCAGATCGGCATGTGAAAACCGCGCTTTTTTGAGACTTGCCGCGCGAAAATCCGCCCCGCGCAGGAAGCAACTGCGAAAATCGGAATCCTCGAGGTTGGAGCTTTGCAGCTGGATATCAGTCAGATCCATCCCGCACCAGCGCGTGCCGACAGCCTTCAGCGCCGTCAACTTTTCACCGGAAAGCGACAACAACACCCGCAAATCATATCCGCTGAGATCAAGCTGCTTGCCTTCCTTGCCGACCGTCGCCACCCAGTTCCGGTGCTCCTTGATAAGTTTCGCCAGCGGCGTTTCGAGGGACGACAACGACTTTCCTACGTTTTCATCCGTGATAGATCCGCTTAAATCCACGCCGCTACCCTTGATATCAGCCAGCTTCACGCCTGTCAGAATCGTCGAGCGCATATTTGCGCCCATCAGCTGGGCGCCTTTCACATCCGCTTCGGTCAGATCGGCACCTTCGAATTTCGCATTGCGCAGATCCGCACCCGTCAAATTTATTTTCGACATGATGGCGTCTGAAAAATCAGCGTTCGTTGCCAGCGTCCCCGATAATTTTGCGCCAGACAGGTTGGCCCCGCGAAAATTCACATTCTGCCCCGCGCCCAGATAGTTTCCGTCTGTCGCAAAGCCGCCGGCCCGCAAGTCAGCCTTGTCCAGATCGGCGCCTGCCAGATCGGCGCTTTCGATGCGCGCACCCCGCAAGTCAGCGCGCACGAAGCAAGCACGGTTCAGGTTGGCATTGGAAAGATTGCACGCATACAAAGACGCCTCACGGAAATTGGCATTGGAAAGATCCATGTTCGTCATATTGCAGCCGCTAAAATCCGCCTGGCGCAAATCTTTATCCTTCAGAGAAAGGCCCGTCAGATCGGCGCGGCGTAATATGGCGCGGCGACCACCCACACGGCCTTCCATAAACTTTTTATGCAGATCCGCAATCTCGTCCAGATAGGACTGGGAGATTTTTTGCTGTGCCGGCGACGGCGGAGTCGATTGTGTCTGTGATTTTCCCTGCATGAATCCCCTTACAACACCATGTCCAGTATCATTGAATTTGCTTAAGAAACAGCTAAAAGTGAATCGCTCCAGCTTTTAAAATAGCATCTGTAACAGGGGTATAACAATAATCTGAATGGCAAAAGGCCTTTAATAGTGATAGAAACGAAACAAGGATTAAGAAATGTTAAGATTTGTTTGTATTATGTCGTTTCTTTGTGCGCTGACTACCCTGGTGGGCTGCGGCGTAAAGCCCGACAACCTTGAGCCGCCGCCGAGAACTGCGCCAAATTCATACCCGCGCACCTACCCGGATATTGCCACCGACCCAATCCCGCATTCGCATTGAGGGCCGTTTCCTACTATAATTAAAGGGGGAGCACGCGTCCGTATGTTAGACCCGCTCGAGTTTGAAAAACGGCCCCTGATGGCCCGGTTGCAACGTTACCGACTTGCCGCGCGCCTCATTCTGATGTGGGAATGCGGCATGACCGCCTTCTGGCGCACGGATTGCTGGATTGGACTTTTCGCCGGGCTATGGCTTATCGGTATTCCCTCAATGGCAGGAAAATACGGCGAAATCGCAACGCTTCTCGTTTTCCTGGGCGGCTTTGTTTACCTGATGCGCAACAGCCTGCGCGTATTCCGCTGGCCTGACGGCGCGGAGACCGACCGTCGCGTTGAACAGGCCAGCAATTTACACGACAGACCTTTGGCGATGATTGATGATACGCTGGCAAACCCGCGTCGCGAAAATACGCGCCTGCTGTGGAAAAATAGCCAGGAAAAGGCCTTCGGACAGGTGAGGCGCCTGCGTCTTCCGTTACCGCAGCCTCTGCTGGCCAAAATGGATCCTGCGGGCTTACGGATATTTGTTGTGCTGTTGCTGATTGTCGGCATGACAGTTGCCGGGCCGCTATGGGCGGAAAAACTGAAAGCCGGGCTGTTCCCTTTTTCCATCAACAGGGCGGGCAGCGTCTCCGACGGTATCGTTTTATGGATCACTCCACCCGAATACACGATGCTGGGACAAACAGTTATCCGGGGCGGAGGCCGTGCCGGGAACACAATAACCATCCCCGCCGGCAGCAGCATCAAAGCCCGCGTCAAAGGCGGCGTCGGAACGCCCGAAATCATGATGAAAAAAAAGCGCGTAAAATTGTCGCGTATCGATGGAAAATTCTGGGGAGGGGAGACAGAAATCACGCCTGCAGAAAAAATAATCGTCCGCCAGCTTTTCTTCCCGC
Source organism: Pseudomonadota bacterium (assembly GCA_016198545.1). Taxonomy (GTDB): domain Bacteria; phylum Pseudomonadota; class Alphaproteobacteria; order Micavibrionales; family Micavibrionaceae; genus JACQIJ01. Next base: position 20,220 of record JACQIJ010000084.1, on the reverse strand, counting down.
GCCTGCACATACCCGTGAAATACGCAGCCGACACGCCGCCATCCATTGCTTTGAAAGAGGCCCCGAAACCGCTTGAAAAAGGAGCCGTGCAGTTCACGCTGTCGGTCAGGGATGATTACGGCGTGCGTGACCTGACCATGCGAATGACTATCGATCCCGAAGCAGGCGAAGCGCCGCTGGGTACGGATGTCACGGAGACCCGTGCCGTCATGAGCGAACCGGGAAAAGAAAAGGATTTACAGCCCGTCTATGACCTGACATGGCATCCGTGGGCGGGATTGCCTGTGGCGATTACCTTCGAAGCAACTGATTTCCTGAAACAGACAGCACGATCGGAGTCCATAAAAATCGTTCTGCCGGAACGCGCCTTTCACCATCCCGTCGCAACAAGGCTCATCGACATACGCAAACGACTGGCATGGACTCCGCTTTCGACCATACCGAACGCCGTCTACGAACTGGAAGAAATTCTCGCCGATCCAACGCAATATGACTACGACGCCGTCGTAACGCTTTCCCTGCGCAGCATGGCATCCCGGATGAACTTTTCGCCGACCGAGGAGACAACGCACAGGATTATCGAGCAGCTATGGGATACCGCCCTGCGCGTGGAGGACGGAAAGCTGACGCTGGCGGCGCGGGACCTGCGCAAAGCCCAACAGGATCTGGAAAAACTGCTCAGCGATCCAAATACAACGGACGAGCAGATAGCCGCCGCCATGGAAAAGCTGCAGTTGGCAATGGCCCAATACATGCGGGAACTGTTCACGGAAATGCAGAAAAAAATAGCGGAAGGCGGCATGGCGCCGCCCGATTTCAACCCGGAAATGTTTGAAAATAACATGAATGTACGGGATCTGGCCGAGTTTCTGGAACAAATGCGCGCGCAAGCCTTGTCCGGCGACCGCAATGCCGCGCGGCAGATGCTATCGCATTTGCAGCAGATGATGGACTCCCTCGACCCTTCCCGCAGCATGGACATGCCCCCGCAGATGAAGAAAATGATGGAGACCATGAAGCAGCTGCAGGATTTGGTAGAAAGGCAGCAGACGCTTCTGAATAACACACGCCGCCAGAACGATTCTCTGAAAGAGAGAGGGTGGCGCGAAAGCCCCGAATACCCCGAGTTCGTACCTGACGGTGAAGACAGCGCAAAAAAATGGGGTCAGGGCAACATGCCGCCCCCCCCGGACGCAAAAAGAATGCCCGGTATAAAAGACAGGGACGCCCCCCCGCCGGTCAACACCCAGACCGAAAAGCGGGAGCAGGACGATATCCGCGAGATGCTGGGCAATATGATGCTGGATGCGGATGAAGAGATGGGAAAAATCCCTGAAAACCTGCAAGAATCGGAGCAGGAGATGCGTGGGTCAGGCAACAGGCTGGGCGAAAACCGGCCCGACCGATCTATCCCGCATCAGGAAAAGGCACTGGAACACCTCAGGCAATCGCAGCAAAACATGGCGCAGAAACTTTCAGAAATGATGAAGCAAATGACCCTGATGTCGTTCGGCATGGGTCCGATGGATCCGCTGGGCCGCCCCTTAAGCGAAGGAAACGGCCCCTCCCTTCTGCCCGGATCGAAAGTAAAAATACCAGATGAAGCGGAACGCAAGCGCGCGCAGGAAATCCTCAGAATATTGCGCAAACGCGCCGGGGAACTCGACCGTCCGGATTACGAACTGGAATACTACCGCAGACTGATGAAGCAATTTTAGGCGCAAGGCGGCCCGCTGCTTATCGTTCTTTTCAGCGCCCGCCAGGCCGTCCCCGTGGCAATGCCAATATCCTGAATCGAAATTTTTCCTGCCTCCGTGCTCAAAGCCACCTTTCGCACAGAAAACCCGGTGCCATTCTCATAAATAAAGCTTTCATGATCGGAAACTATGTTTCTTTCGTCCCAGACAGAATCCAGGCGATCATGCATCTCCCGCCCCCAGGAAAACCCGTGCCACCTTGCGGTCTTTATCAAAACGAGAAAGGCGGGAATGCCAACAACCCAGCCGCCTGGCGTACCGGTCAGAACAGCCAGCGGCGTAATATAAAAGAGATAACGCCACGGGCGCAATTGCACGTCTTCCTTAAAAAGGGACGTAACGGCCTTCGTAAACGCCGCGCCCTTTAGCATCCAGCGATCATAAAAAGACAACTCATTAAACACTGGGGTAAGTCTCTGTCCCTGTTTCATGTTTTTTTATCGTTATAGACACACCATCCTATCGCCACCCAAAGGGACACAGGGTTTCGTTTTTATCTGGTGTCTTTCTCAACCTTGCCTTCCAGGGAATAGCCGCCGCTCATCCATAAAATGATTTCATCTTTTTCGCGGTGGAGAGCCTCGCTTTGCTCTAGGCGCTTTACCAAACTGGCATTCGCCGCTGTCGCTTTCTGAATCAGCATCAATGTTTTTATGTCAATTTTATTATTGTCACTCATGCATGTCTCTCCCTATAAGTTCTTCATCTAAATTATTGTTACACAAATAGTAGGATGATTCGGAAAACTATGTCAAGAAAATTACAAATTATGAAATATTGTTACGCTAGGTTGCCGTTACTACTCCTCCAGCGCCTCCTTTACCTTTGCCGCGAGCTGTTTAAGCGTAAATGGCTTGGGCAGGAACCACGTATGGTCATCCATGTGGTCTTTCAGTTTTTCTTCCGTGTAACCTGAAATAAAAACGATTTTCAAATCCGGATTTTTAGCGCGCAGCTTTTTCGCCAGCGTTGGACCATCCATGTTCGGCATAATAACATCCGTCACGAGCAGATCCGGTATGCGACCCTTCTGCGCGGAAAGAACTTCCAACGCGTTTTCGCCGCTCTCGGCCTCAAGAACCTCGTACCCCTTGTTCGCCAGAGCACGCGCGCCAAAGGTACGGACGGCATCCTCATCTTCCACCAGCAAAACGCAAGCCGTGCCGGTCAGATCGCGCGCCGTATCATCAACGATTTCTTCGTCTTCATCCGGCGCGCTCATCTCGCCTTCGGCAAGGCGCGGCAGGTATATAGTGAAGACGGTCCCCTCTCCGACAACGCTGTCGACATGCAGATAGCCGCCCGTCTGGCGGATAATGCCATACACGGTCGCAAGTCCCAGCCCCGTGCCGTGCCCCACCTCCTTGGTGGTGAAGAAAGGTTCAAAAATCCGCGACATAATGGACGCCGGAATACCACAGCCTGTATCCGTAATTTCAAGCGCCACCCAAGCACCCGGCGGCATTTCATCACCGCCGCGCTCGATCGCACGCTCGTTTTCAAACGCGTAGGTGCGCACTGCCAATTTTCCACCCTTTTCCATGGCATCGCGCGCATTAACGGCAAGGTTTATAAGAACCTGCTCCATCTGCCCCGCATCGACCTTCACGAGCCCAAGGCTGGCGCCGTGCAGAACTTCCAGTTCGATATTCGCGCCTATCAGGCGGCGAAGAAGATGCGACACCTCGGTGAGGATGTCTGTGATATCCTGAATTTTCGGGCGCAATGTCTGCTGCCTCGAGAATGCAAGAAGCTGCCGCACGAGATTTGCGGCGCGGTTGGCATTCTGTTTTATCTGCATGATGTCCGCGAAGGAAGGGTCGCCGGGCTTGTGCCTCAGCAAAAGCAGATCGCAGAACCCGATCATTGCCGTCAGAAGGTTATTGAAATCGTGCGCAACGCCTCCCGCCAGCTGGCCGATGGCCTGCATTTTCTGCGACTGAACGAATTGCTGCTCCAGCGCCTTCTGTTCCGTCAAATCTATGAAGTGGACTACAAGGCTGTCGCTGCCTTCCAGCCTACGCGCAAACATCTGTACGGCAACTTCGCGGTCATTGCCCAGAAGCGTAATTTCCATCGGCGCCTTCATGCGGCGGCCTTTCTCAATGCGCTCCAGCGCCTGCATCGCCTCCGCCCTGTCCTCCTCGTGCACAAGAGCCTCAAAATGCCGCCCCTCCAGTTCATCTACGCGGTAATCCATCATGGCGGCGAAAGCGGGGTTACAATCAACGAACATCCCTTGCGAATTCATCATGGCGATTCCCAGCGGCGCTTCCTCGAAAAAGCGCAGGAACCGGTCTTCAGATGCCTGCAGCGCTTGACGCATCGCGCGTTCCGCCGTCAGATCGTGAACGACGCCGCGCGTCCGAACCTTACCCGGCCCCTCATGGACAACGGCCTGACTGATCGACGCGCTGAATGTCCTCCCGCCCGGCCCCTTCATGACCACTTCGACCATTTGCTTCGCGCCGCCGCCGGAAACGATATCGTATGGATGGGCCTCCTTCGGCGCATCCTGAAGGTAGGTATGAAGTTTACCCTCTTCCAGAAGCGTCCTGATATCCTCACCCAGCCAGCGCGCAAGCGTTGCGTTCACAAAAACAAAATTTCCCGCCTCATCGACAGAAAAGAATCCGACCGGCGCATTGTCGGTAAAATCTATCAGCTTTTCGCGCTCTTCCCGGATAGACCTGTCCGCGGTGCGTTTCTGAGTTACGTCGTCGATACGCCAGTGAATAAAGCCGTGGTAGCCCGAAACAGGCTGCGCCGTAATCTGGTACCAGCGGTCCCGGTCGTCCGCAGCCATGGAAAGCTCGATGGAATCGGTCAGCCCCCTGTGTGCCTGATCCGCCAGCATCCGGAAATGGCCCTGCGCCTCGCTGCCCCCCAAAAGTTCAACAAGCATTTCCAAAGAAGCATGCCCTTTCTTTTCACAAAGCCTGATGAATTTGCTGTTGGCATATACTGTTTTATCCGCATCATCGGTTATGATCCGCGCACCCCGGCTGCCTTCCAGCACTTCGCGGAGCAGATCGGATTCTCTGTCACGCAGAGCGCGCACATCAAAAGCGCGCAAAAAGAAAATTGTTGCCGCCGCGGTAATCACAAATACCCCGGCTGCCGCCATGACCGCTTTTCCCGGCAAACCCATGAGGTGAGAGATTACGCCGCTGACGACCAGATAAAGGGTCATTATCGCCAGCAGCAGCAGGACATTCGACATCCCTTCGCGCCGGACATGCATGGCGTTTTCCTGTCCGCCGGAAGCGGAGTGGCGATGATGACGGGCAATAAATGCGCTGTGATCGGTTGTCATTGGATAATCAGATTACCAGATACGAGGGAAATCGAAAATGTCATATATCTAGTGCAGTTTTCCCTTAAGCTTGAAAACATAGGAGATAACCTCCGCCACAGCCTTGTAGTGTTCCGGCGGAACGGCTTCATCTATCTCGACAGTATCGTACAGGACCCGCGCCAACGGAGGATTTTCATAAATTACGATGTCGTTTTCCTTCGCAATCTCCCGAATCCTCAGGGCGATTTGATCGACGCCCTTGGCGACGCAGACGGGCGCTTCCATTTCATCCGGCTTGTATTGGAGCGCGACCGAAAAGTGCGTGGGGTTGGTGATGACGACATCGGCCTTCGGCACGTTCTGCATCATGCGCTGGCGCGCGCGTTCGGTTCGCAACTGACGCAGCTTCGCCTTCACATGCGGATCACCCTCCGTCTGCTTGTATTCGTCTTTCATCTCCTGTTTGGTCATGCGCATCTTCTTCATATGCTGCGTACGCTGATACAGCGTATCAATGACCGCAACGACGATCAGAACGACAAGAACGCCTATCAACATCCGGATAACGAGATCTTTGGCTTCGTGCAAAACAGTCGGCATGGACAAACCGACCATGTGTTCTACCTGACCAAAAAAAGGCGACAGAAGCACGACGCCGACAACGCCGATAATTCCTATCTTCACTATGCCCTTGGCAAACTCCATCAGCGCACGGCTGGAAAAAAGCCTTTTGAAGCCCTGCATCGGCGAAATCTTGCTGATGTCGGGCTTGATGATTTCCGGCGCGAACAGCGGCCCCACCTGCAGAAACGGGCCCAGAAACGCCGCTGCCATAAGAACTATCAGGGGCAGCGCCAGAATACCCAAAATTTTCCAGAATGATGCACCGAGCGCAATTGAAAAACCGCCCGGAACCTGCGGCATATCATGAGCATGCTCTATATATGACTTCAGATGAAATTGCAGACGCGACAGAACGGACGATCCCATCGCGCCAATTAGAATTGTCGCCGCCAACAACATAATCCAGTTGTTTATTTCACGGCTGATTGCGACCTGCCCCTTTTTACGCGCTTCTTCAAGCCGTTTCGGGGTGGGGTCTTCGGTTTTCTGGGAGTCGTCGGCCTGTTCGCCTTCAGCCATAGCCCGCTATCCCCCGCTACTCATAAAAAAAACCATGTTTTCTTCAAACCGCGACAACCAGAAAAGGAACCCGGCCGATACAATCAGGGAAAGCGTGATGAGGGCCAATATGATTTGCAACGGCAGCGCCAGCAGAAACACCTGTATCTGCGGCATCAGGCGTGTCAGAACGCCCATTCCTATATAAAGCAGCAGCGACACGACCAGAAAGGGAGCGGAAATCTGTACGCCTATCATAAAGCTGGCCGCTACTGCCTTGGACATCAGCTCCGCCATGTTGCCTGTATCCGGTATCGCGCCGACGGGAAACAATTCATAACTTCCTACAATCCCGTAAAACAGGAGATGATGCATGTCGGTAACGAACAAAAGCGTTACCCCGGCAATTGACATGAACGCGCCGATAAGCGATCCCTGCGCCTGAAAACCCGGGTTGAAAAGCTGTGCGTTGCCCAGACCAGACGCAAGAGAAATGACCATACCCGCCGTATCCAGGGCCGCCATGAATATCCGGGCAATAGTCCCGATAAAAAGGCCGATGATGAATTCCATAGCTATCAGCGCGAACAGCATCGTCGTCGTCGGGACGGGGCTGGGGAGATGGGGCGCGACCAGCGGGGACAGCACGAGCGAAAGCCCCAGCGCGATGTAAAGCCGTATATTTTGCGGCGTCAGCGAATCCCCTACCCCCGGCATGATCGTCACCGCCGACCCGATGCGGACAAATGTCAGTATGAAGGCAAATACGCCGGTTGTAATGAATTCCTGGAGCATCGCTCCCCTTACTGCAATCCTATAATCCTGTCGGCGAGCGCATTCATGTACGCCGTCAGAATGGCTACCATGCCGGGAAACAAAACGAATATCGACATGAAAATGGCGATGATTTTTGGAACGAACACCAGCGTGATTTCCTGCACCTGCGTCAATGCCTGAAACAGCGCAATAATAACCCCCACGACCAGCCCCACCAGCATGACCGGAGCGCTGATCTGTATGGAGATCAGAATGGCCTCGCGGACGACTTCGATGATTTCAGTCTGTTCCATATGGGTATTGGCTGATCAGGCACCAGTCGATTCGTTCATGTCCCTATTTTAACCAGCCAACGAGACAATCCCCAACTCCTAAATCGGCATTCTCATAATTTCCTGATACGCGCCGAGAAGGCGGTCGCGTACGGCAATCACCGTCTGCAGCGTCATTTCCGCGTTCGTGATAGCTTCCACGACATCGGTCAGGCTGGCCGTACCCATGACCGCCTGCGCGGAAGCCTTTTCGCCGCTGCGGATGGCGTTTATCGAATCGGTCGCCGTCTTCCTCATCAGGTCGCCGAAGGACGGACCGTCACCGCCGTCCACGCCCGCGCCCTGCCCGGCTTTTTGTATATTGGCGTAGGCTCCTGCCGCGGCGGCCGGGTTTATTTCGTCAACTGGCATTGCTTTCCTCCCGTCTCCTTATCATTCTACCATTTCATTCTATCGCCGTAAAAGGTCTATCGTCTGCATGATCATAGTACGGCTCTGGTCTATCATACCCAGATTGGCCTCATAGGAACGCTGCGCCTCACGCATATCCATCGTTTCGATCAGCGGATCGACATTCGGCATCCGGACATAGCCGTTTTTATCCGCGCCGGGATGGTCGGGCATGAATTTCACCGGATACGGCTCCCGCGTATCCTGGCCGATTTTATCGACCTTCACTTTCTGGCCCTGGACTTCCTTGTCCAGAACATTCCTGAAGGTGATGCGCTGGCGCGTGTAGGGTTTTTCGCCCGGCGTCGGCGCGGCCGTATCGGAGTTGGCGATATTTTCAGAGATGACGCGGATACGGGTGCTTTGCGCACGCATTCCGCTGGCCGATATCGACATGGCGCTGAAAAGCTGCTCGCTCATGGTTCATTGCCTCCTATTGCCCGCCGCCGCCAAGCGCGGCGCGGAGCATGTTGACGTTCTTCTGGTACAGCGTCGTCATCAGGTTGTAGTCCATCATGTTCTGCGCGGAATTGAGCATCTGCTCCTCCAGCACGACAGCATTGCCGGCGGGAGCGACTTCGTAAACCATTTTTTGTTCGCGATTTTTCGGGTCGTCGATACGGTTCGCGGATGGCATATGCTGCGGATTCGTCGCAGCGGGCATAAGCGTCTTGCCGCCGCCCGCGATATCTTTTAGCGTTGCGCCGAAATCGACCTTTGTCAGATCGTGCGGCATATATCCCGGCGTGTCGGAGTTGGCGACATTCTGCGCAATGACTTTCTGGCGCTGGTCCAGATAGCTCATCCTTGCGGACATGGCATTGAATAATGTCAAATTCTGGGTCGTCATGGTTCCTTCCCCCGTAATTTCGTGTATCCTTTACCCACCTCTACCCTCGGAATTTGCAGGAACCGTGCCAATGGTGGACATATATGACGACGGGCGGAAACGGGATCCCAAAGACCCTCTAAGCCCTTTAAATTCCAGTAAAATATCGAAAAACCCGGTGGCTGTGGCCCTCGAGGACGGCACGCCGGGCAAAGAACTGCCTAAAATAACCGCCGCAGGAAGGGGAAAAATTGCCGAGCAAATCCTGCAGCTGGCCTATGAAAATGGCGTAAATGTCCGGAAAGATGGCGCCCTGGCTGAGATTCTGGCCGCCATAGAGCTGGAAAGCCCTGTCCCGACCGAGGCCTTCATGGCTGTAGCAGAAATACTATCATATGTTTACCGCGCAAACGGTGAGCCAAATCCCTTTGATGCCGTGTTGAAGGATGTTATGGATGGAAACAGCGACAAGCCTGAAGAGGAACATAATGGGGAAGAGACCGCCGACAGCTAGCGACATTGAAAAAAAGCTTCAGCAGCAGACCGATTTCATCGAATCCACGATTACCAAGGTTCGCAATGGCGTATTGTCCGATATCCGTCCGCTGGAAAACGCTGTCCAGGATGCCTGCAAGGAAATCAAGGAGCTGCCGGAATCGGAAGACAGGGCGCGGATTGAAGCAATGATGGTTGATATGACTGGAAAACTGGAAGAATTGGCGAAAGAGCTGATGGACTATCAGGAGAGGCTTAAGAAAAATCATGGAATTGATTAGCGCCGCGCAACTGGCAAAATTTGCAGCCGCCCTCATTTTCGTCCTGGCCCTGATGGGGGGGCTGGCCCTTGTCATGCGCCGTTTTGGAAACAACATGCCGGTGACCCTGCCCAGCAAAAGACGGCTCCAGATTACGGAAGTCCTGCCGCTGGATGCGCGGCGTCGCGCCATTCTCCTGAAACGCGACAACTGCGAGCATCTCATCATTCTGGGGGCAAACGGAGAGACAGTCATTGAAACGGGCATAGAATCCAAGCAGGATGGCGGTAATGAAAAATCGTAATGCCGCCGGTCGTGAAATAGTAAAGGGACTGATATTTTCAGCGTTACCTCTGCTGGCGTTTATTTCCGTTTTTATGTTTGTGCCGCAGGACTCCCTTGCCCAGAGCATAACGCTGGATCTGGGACAGGGCGCGGAAAACGGAACTATATCAGGCCGCATTATCCAGCTTGTCGCGCTGCTGACGGTTCTTTCACTGGCGCCGTCCATCCTCGTGATGATGACATCGTTTACGCGGATTATCGTCGTCCTGTCGTTCCTGCGCACGGCCATCGGCATCCAGCAAACGCCTCCCAACACGGTCATCGTATCGCTGGCGCTGTTCCTGACATTTTTCATCATGGCGCCGACGCTGCAAAGCGCATACGACAACGGCGTCGTTCCCCTGATTCAGGAGGAAATAGACGAAACTGCAGCCTTCGACGCAACAGTGCTGCCCTTCAAACAATTCATGCTGAAGCATGTGCGGGAAAACGACCTGAACCTGTTCATGGAACTGAGCGGAACAAAGGTGGATGATCCCATCCAGACGCCGCTGCGCGTGCTTGTTCCGTCGTTCATGATTTCGGAATTGCGCAGGGCCTTTGAAATCGGGTTTATGCTGTTCATGCCGTTTCTTATCATCGACATGGTGACGGCATCCATCCTGATGTCGATGGGCATGATGATGCTGCCGCCGGTCATGATATCGCTGCCGTTCAAAATCATCTTCTTCGTGCTGGTGGACGGCTGGCATCTGGTAGCGGGATCTCTGATTCAGAGCTTCGGAACCGGGCCGATGCCCGGGTGAAATCATTTATTCCGGGCATCCTCGGGATCGGGGGGCGTAATGATGCCGCCGGAAACGATCATCTTTATGCCCTCCTCAACGCTCATCTTCATGAAAACGAGATCCTTGCGCGGCAAGAAGAGCAGATAGCCGGAAGTCGGGTTCGGCGTCGTCGGTAGAAAGACGTTGACAACTTCCGTATCGGTCAGACGCTGCACCTCACCCTTCGTGACCCCCGTAACGAAACCCAGCGCCCATGAACCCTTGCGCGGGTATTCAAACATGACCACATCACGGAACGCCTGCGACTGGCTGGTCATCACGGTTTCGAATATCTGCTTGAGCGCCTTGTAGATTGCGCGGATCACCGGCAGGCGGTGCACAATATTTTCCGACACGCCGATAATCATGCGTCCCAGGAAATTCTTCGCAAACCACCCGACCATGATGAAGAACACCACGGCGATAATCAGACCCAGCCCCGGCATCGAAAACGGCAAATATGAGTTCGGATTGTAGTGCGGCGGGATCAGCGGCGTAACTTTTGAATCCACCCATAGCAAAAACCCGTATGTAAGGTAAACGGTGATGGCAATCGGAGCGGTAACAAGAATGCCCGCCAGCAAATATGCGCGCAACCGGGCAAAGACGCCGCGCGAGGATACATCCGCGCTACCCGCCTGTCCGCCGCTATCCTGTTTTTTCTGATCCTGTGTCATAGGCTAAAAAATAACGCGATTCACGGACAAAGGCCAGCAGGCCCTTACAGAAAGGGCGAATCAATGCGTTCCACCGAGCGTCCCTGCGCCCCCTGCCCTTTCCGCAAGGACGGATATGTTCCCGGCGGTTTCAGAGCGCCAATGCCCACACCGGCATCAAGGAGCAATGCCGATCCGTCGCTGAAAATAACGGTAACGGAGTTGTCATCCTGAATGGCGTTTTTCTCCACGCCGCGCCTTTGCATGTCCTCGAGAGACGGCAAAACCGCTTCTTCCTGCTTCGGCGTCACTTTGTTGTCAATGAATCCGGCGATATCACCCTCATGCGCTTTCAGCGCATTCCACGCCGCGCACAGATCCGGCCCGGCGCAAAAAGCAGCCACCCTGGCCGCCATACTCTCCGGTTTCCGGTCACCGTTATTGTTTTCCCGGGTCGTCATGACGAATTCATGTTATGGCAAAAAATGCGACAAAGCAAGCTCATCTTGTTTGACGATCCGGGTAAAGATGGTGACCGCTCCGGGATTCGAACCCGGGACCTACTGATTAAAAGTCAGTTGCTCTACCGGCTGAGCTAAGCGGTCGCGCCCGTATAAAAGGCTGGTGCACAATAAGAATTAGCCCGGCCTTCGTCAAGTATTTCTTATCGCTACCGCCCGAATTTACCTTTCAGGCGGGCTTCCACGGCTGGGGTGACGACTTCGGAGACGTCCCCGCCAAGGCTGTATATTTCCTTTACGAATGAAGCGGATACGAACTGCCATTTATCCGCGGCCATCAGAAAAACGGTCTCGATATCCGCGTCCATGCGGGCGTTCATGCCGGTCATCTGGAACTCGAAATCGAAGTCGGAGACAGCGCGCAAACCGCGGAAAATACAGTTGGCCTTCATATCCTTGGCAAAATGGATAAGCAACTTGTCAAACCCGCGCACTTCAATATCGCAATACTTCTCGTACATGTTGTCGATATCGGTTTTAACCATGTCGACGCGCTCTTTCTGATTGAAAAGCGGATTCTTGCGATTGTTGGCTGCCACGGCAACAATAAGATGATCTACCAGCTTGCTTGCGCGCTTGATAAGGTGCAAATGTCCCTTCGTCACCGGATCGAACGTGCCGGGATAAATTCCGATGCGGTGCTTTCCTGTTTTCGTCATCGCGAACCTCTCAGACCTTCGGCTTACGCGCCGGTTTGGGCGGCGCGATATCTGCCGATGCCAGAATTACGGACGGAACCTTTTCTTCCTGCCGGCCGCACATGCCCACTGCCGGCTTCCAGTGCCAACTGCGTACGCGGGCCGTATCGACATGAACAAAGTCGCTGCCCTTGTAATAGCCGACTCCGCCGCGTTGCAGACACCACGCTATATCGCGCAGCTCTTTCAGATTTACGCCCGGCACGCGGATGTCGATCGCTTTGCCATGCGTATGCTGGGAATCCTTCGCCTGTCCGCCGCCGACCGCGCGAAGGCGGTCATTCGTCGACTTCGACCTGTACCCAGAAATGACATGGTATTCAACATCAAGGCCGGGGTGACGGCGTTCCAGATCCGCCTTCATATCATGCAGCAAGTCAAGCAGTCCTTCATCAATATCGCGGGACTGGCCGCTGCGGTGATCGCGCAGAAAATATTCGATATCGTTCAGCGCATCCGAAGCCTCCCGCCCGATTCCGCCGCGATATGAGACGGTCAGGCGCTCCCGCGTATGCGTGTTATAAAAAGACAGCGTCCGTTCAGACTGCGGCGCTTCACCGAAGAAACCGCCAAACCCGGCGGCCATGCCATGCCCGTCCCACAACGCCGCCGACAAAACAAAAGCCACTATGGCGGCTATAAAGTATCGTCTGTACCCAATCATAGGGGCGACCCTAGCCCGGACGGGGGCGCAGGGTCAATATTTATTATTCATAATAAATATATTATTCACACTGAAATAATGCTGCCCCGGCAATTATTCAGCTGCTTCCGCATGGCGGGTTCCTGCCCGTCCCCTGCGCCGGAAAAAAGCATCGCCTTCCTTCATCGTCGGAGAAGCGCGGCATATGGCATTCGCAAGATAATAGCCGCCGGAAGCCTTGAACCCATCTTTTAAAATCCTGCCCTTGCCCGCAAATTTGTTCCACTCCGCCCGAGGAAAGCTATCGATTTCCCCGAGATGCGGCCATTCATTGACAATGCGCTGGCGCAGCTGGAACAGGTCGTTATAGGGCAGAACCTTGCCGGTATATTCGGACAGGGCGCGGATGATCTTCCAGTCCTCCCGCGCCTGCCCCGGCGGGTGAACGGCCATCTTCGCAAGCTGGGGGCGGCCTTCGGTATTAACATACAGACCGTCCTTTTCAGTATAGGCCGCGCCGGGCAGGATAACATCGGCGCGCGCCGCGCCCGCATCGCCGTGGTGGCCCTGATAGACGACAAAAGCCTTCGCCGGAATTTGCGACAGATCAAACTCGTCCGCGCCCAGCAGCCAGACAAAATCCATCGCGGACAGATCGACGCCGCCTTCCGTCCAGAACCCGATATCGAGCGCGCCAACCCGCGAAGCCGCCGTATGCAGGACGTTGAAACCGTTCCAGCCATCGCGCACCATTTTGAATTTTTCGGCAACCTCGCGGGCGAGCGCATGTACGGCCATGCCGTCCTCGCGGGCAAAAGCGCCCATGCCGACGATGATCATCGGCCTTTCCGCCTTCTCCAGAATCTTCGCAAATTCATGCTTACCGCTTGCAAGGGCTTCAAGATCGCCCGGCCCTTCGCCGATATGCGCATAAGGGTAAGTCAGATCGACCGCCGGGCCGATCACGCCGACCTTTACGCGCCTCGCCAGCCACGCCTTGCGGATGCGGGCATTGACCATCGTCGCCTCATGCCGCGGGTTCGTTCCCACCAACAAGATTGCATCGGCCTGTTCGATCCCCGCGATTCCAGAGTTGAACAGGTAGCCACAGCGTGCCGACGCATCGAATTGCGCGCCGTCGGAACGGCATTCCATCTGCGCCCCGCCGGCCAGCCCCATCAGGTCGTTCAGCGCAGCCATCGACTCAACGTCGCACAGATCACCCGCCAGAGCCGCCGTACTCGTCAGTTTCGACTTTCTCAGGCGCGCCGCGACGGCCTCGAGCGCCTCGTCCCATACCGCCTCGCGCAGTTTCCCATTTTCGCGCAGCCACGGGCGGTCGAGGCGTCTGTGTTTCAGCCCGTCGCAGGAAAAGCGCGAACGGTCGCCGATCCATTCCTCATTCACGTCTTCGTGCAGGCGCGGCAGGATGCGCATAACTTCCCCGCCGCGCGCATCGACGCGGATATTGGAGCCAACGGCATCGTGCACATCGATCGTTTCCGTCTTGCGCAGTTCCCACGGCCGCGCCTTGAACGCGTAAGGCTTGTTGGTCAGCGCGCCGACGGGACAGATATCTATCAGGTTCCCGGACAATTCGCTGTCCACAGCCTTTTCGATGAACGTGCCGATTTCCGCGTTTTCGCCGCGATGCAGATAGCCCAGTTCGCCCGTCCCGGCGACTTCCTCCGAAAAACGGACGCAGCGCGTGCACTGAATGCAGCGCGTCATCACCGTTTTGACCAGCGGCCCGAGATCGGGATCAGTCTTTGCGCGCTTGCTTTCGTAATAGCGGGAACGGTCGAAGCCATAGGCTACGGCTTGATCCTGCAAATCGCACTCCCCGCCCTGGTCGCAGATCGGGCAGTCGAGCGGGTGATTGATGAGCATCATCTCCATCACACCCTTGCGGGCTTTTTTCACCATCTCGGAATTGGTTTTCACCACCATGTTGTCGGCGCAGGCCAGCGCGCAAGACGCCTGCGGCTTCGGCGGCCCGGGCGACACTTCCACGAGGCACATGCGGCAATTCGCAGGGACGGAAAGCTTGTCATGATAGCAGAAGCGCGGAACTTCGATGCCCAGCTGCTCACACGCCTGCAGGATGCTCGTCCCCGGCGCCACTTCAATTTCGATGTCGTTGATCTTGAGTTTTGGCATTACGCAGCTGCCTTCCTGTACTCCATGATCCTCTTTTCCATTGCCGGACGGAAATGGCGGATCAAGCCCTGCACCGGCCACGCCGCCGCGTCGCCGAGCGCGCAGATGGTGTGGCCTTCGATTTCCTTGGTCATTTCAAACAACATGTCGATTTCATCGACGGTGGCGTTGCCGCGCACCATCCGCATCATCGTGCGCCACAGCCACCCTGATCCCTCACGGCAGGGCGTGCACTGGCCACAGCTTTCGTGCATATAAAACTGGGACAGACGCGCAATCGCGTAGATCAGGTCGGTGGATTTATCCATCACTATGACAGCCGCCGTGCCGAGACCGCTGCCCGCTTCCCGCAGCCGGTCGAAGTCCATCAGGACAGTATCGCACATTTCCTTCGGCAGCATGGGTGTCGATGACCCGCCGGGGATGACAGCCAGCAGGTTGTCCCACCCGCCGCGTACGCCGCCGCAATGTTTTTCCAGTAATTCTTTCAGCGGAATCCCCATTTCCTCTTCCACGTTACAGGGCTGTTCCACGTGACCGGAAATGCAGAAAAGTTTTGTGCCCGTATTTTTTTCATCCCTGCCTAGCCCCGCGAACCACGCGCCGCCGCGCCGCAAAATCGTCGGCGCGACCGCGATCGTTTCGACGTTATTGATCGTCGTCGGGCAGGAATAAAGCCCTGCCATCGCCGGGAAGGGCGGCTTGTTGCGCGGCTCGCCCTTTTTGCCCTCCAGAGAGTTCAGCAGCGCAGTCTCCTCCCCGCAGATGTACGCGCCCGCGCCGCGATGCAGGATGACATCGAAATCCCATCCCGACCCGGCGGCATTTTTACCCAACAAACCGGCGCCATAGGCCTCTTTAATCGCCCTCACGACATTGGAAGCCTCACTATAAAACTCCCCGCGGACGTAGATATAGGCTGCACGCGCGCCCATCGCGAAACCGGCTAGCAGGCATCCCTCGATCAGCTTATGCGGCTCATAACGCAGAATGTCGCGGTCCTTGCAGGTTCCCGGTTCTGACTCATCCGCATTCACGACCAGATAATGCGGCTTGCCGCTTTTGGCCGGGTCGGGCATGAACGACCATTTCATGCCGGTCGGAAACCCCGCCCCGCCCCGTCCGCGCAGGCCGGATTTTTTCATTTCGTCGATGATCCAGGGCCTGCCCTTTTTTATGAGGTCTGCCGTGCCGTCCCAGTCGCCGCGCTTGCGCGCCGCATCGAGGCCGAACGGCTCCCAGCCGTAAATGTTGGTAAATATGCGATCTTTGTCATCAAGCATGGGCAGTGGCGATACGCTGCGATTCAGTCAAACACGTCTCTACAATACGCCCGCCATAGGCATAAGCAAGGACTAATATGCGGGAATGTTTAGGGTTTTAGAGGATTTTCGATGTCTGCGCGACGGCAATTACCGTAAATAGCGTTGCCCGTCTGCGGGTCGATGCCCTGGAATTCGCACTGAAGCTGCGCCGGGCCTTCGACAAGGCGGCGCAGATGTTCCCGATCGGAGCTTTTGAATGCCGGACTGACTTCTTTCAGTACGCCGTAGCCAACGGCCCTCAAGCCCTGATCGTCCGTCTGCGTCAGAATATCCGCGCTGTGCATTTCCCCGCATGTTTTATTAAAAGCCCGTTTGCTGCTAAGAGGAAGACCCAGAAGAAAAGCGCGGTCTTCTTCCATGCATTCTCCACGGGTCAGGGTATTCATGGAAGTACAGGCGGGAAGCAATGCCAGAACGGCCAGCCCGAAAACCGGAAATACTGACCTGCCTGGTTTAGCGTCCGCCTTTTTCATTTTTTACTTTTTGGGAGCAGGAACCTGCACCGTAACCTTATCGCCCTTGCAGCCCAGCGTCGGATTGGCCAGAAGCGCCGCCGAAATGCTGGCGGCCTTGTCGGCGCACTCTTTCGTCAGGTTTGAGGTGACATCCTGCGTGGATTCCTCAAACTTCGGATAAAGCTTTCCTATGGAGCGCAATCCAATGGCCTGCAAACCTTTATCGCCTGTCGCAACGCCCGCATTCAAGGTCGCCGTCGCGCCACGCAAGGTCAGACATTCGCTGTCCTGGCTGGCCTTGCCGCCGCCGAGACCCACATAAGGTACGCCCAGCGAAAGATAGCCACCCGTGCCGCAATCGCCTGAAGGTGCGACGAAGCCAAAGCCCGGCACGCCCATCGGCATGGGCGCCTCGATATTGTTATGCATGCTGTTGGTGATGGGTCCTGTTGAACCGCCCTGACCTCCAAAACCGTTGCCGCCTGCGCCTCCCTGGCCTCCTGTGCCGCCGTATGCGTGGGAACTGGAAGTGGCCGTGTTGGGACGGAGGATGTTCGTCGTTTCGTTAATCGTCTTGCTGTTATTGACCGTATTGTTGATTTCGGTCCTACCTCCGCCGGCGAATGCCGCCTGCGATCCTGCAAATACGGTCGCCAGCGCGACGGCGATAATTCTGTTGGCTGAAGCTTTCATTTTCACTCCTTTTCAAGGGCGCAGAGCCCGTTTCAGGGCTCAATATATGCACTATGTTATTAGTTTATGTCAAGGTTGTTTTGTATAAAATTTTGTTTGCATAATTTAGAACCGCCTGCTATACGTGAGCCCGGAATTAAAGCCCTGAATAAAGAATAAAGGAGCAGCGCGCATGAGCGATACTGAAGAAAACAAAAACCCCGCTGGAAACGAAGAAAAAAACCAAAAAGAAACGGGGTTCCATGCCGCCCCTGCCGCCGGACCCGGGGATGACGAACCGGGACACGGCATTGCTTCCGAAGGCTCCTTCAAACCGCAATCTTCTTCCCTTGCCTCTGTTTTTGCAAAAGCCGCCGGACACATGGCTCTCGGCGCGGGCATTGCGATGGTTATCAAAACATCGTTCTGCGCCGCAGCAATGAGCTTCGGTTTCTCAGGCATCGCGGTGGCCGTAGTGGGCGCAGCGGTGACAAGCGCGTTGCTTAACGCCGTACATCAGGTCGGACAAGCCGATAAAGCATTTTCGTTAAAGAAAGTTGGTTTAAGTGCCATTCTGGGCGCAACGGGCAGCGGACTGTTCCTGACATTTGGCGATACGATCACAGACGCCGCATGCGATTATTTCACCAGCGGCGGCAACGTTGCCACAGTAACGGATCCCTCCCCTGCCGGTCTGGCGGAAACAGCGCCGTCCGCGGGAAGCGGAATGGATGCGCAGCCTGAAGAAACAGAAACCGAACAACCTGCCGAAGAAACAATGACGGCACAGGAAATGAAGGACGAAGCCTTTACCCTGTTCAACGACGGCAACGGCGTGAACGATGCGCACGCGCTCGACCTGTTCAACAAGGCCGCCGAACAGGGCAATTTCGGGGCGCGCATCGACCAGGCCTACATCGAACACTGGGGGCTTGCCGGAACGCCCGAGGACAAGGCCGCCTCCATCTCCAAAATGCAGGATGTTCTTTCGGACATGAAGGAAGCGGGCCGCGACAATACGGCCGAGTTCCGCCGCGGGCAGGATTTGCTCGACCGCTGGCAGGGCGTGACCGCTGAAATGGCGGAAACAGGCGTTGATGCTGATAAAGAAGAAGCCGCGCAAATCACCCAAGATATCCTTCAGGGGGAAATAGACGCTGCGGAAGGCGAAAAAATTACAAATGAACTTTTAGAACGGGAAGAATCAGGCGACATTGTTTATGAACCGAACAGCGACGTTGTGACAGCGGACAACGGCGCTGATACTCTGCGGGCGGAAGAATACGAAGAAACGGACAAGCCAGAGATGGCCGAACAAGAAATCAAGCTTACGCCCACTGCAGGCAGCGTCGGATGCGAAAACGGCTGGGTTACGATTGACCCCAAAGGACAGATGTATCTTTCCTGCCCGCTGAACGGTGCAGAAGGAACATTGCCGAAGCCGGGATCAATCATGAATATAACACCGCCCGCCACGGCCGCGCCGCTGCTGGGACGGTAATCCGGGGATCATCCCTTCACGCCGGTTTTTTTCGCCAGCTTCTGCAACGAAGTGGGGCCGGACTGCGCCATCGAACCTCTGCGGCCCGTTTGCGACCCGGCGGGAACGGGCTTTCCATCCTTCAGCGCATTCAGAATTTCGCTCATGCGCGCGGCCGTCAGGTCTTCGTAATAATCATCGTTGATCTGAACCATCGGCGCATTGACGCAAGCGCCGAGGCACTCGACCTCCATCAGCGTGAACAAGCCGTCCTTCGTCGTTTCGCCGGCATGAATGCCGAGCGTGCGCTCGCACGACTTCACGATATCATCCGACCCGCACAGCCAGCACGGCGTCGTCGTGCATAGCTGCACGAGATATTTTCCGACCGGAGCGAGATTGTACATGGAATAGAACGTGGCGACCTCGTAGACCTTTATCGGCTGCAATTCGAGAATGCGGGCGATTTCATCCATCGCCGCGCGCGGTATCCAGCCGCCGTAAGGAGGATTTGCCTTCGCGCCGTCTTCGCCAACCTGCCTTTGCGCAAGGTCGAGCAGCGGCATCACCGCGCTGCGCTGGAATCCCCTCGGATAGCGGGCAATGATTTCCTTCACCTTCTTCTCATCATGGAAGGAAAACATTTCCGGCTGATAGTCCGCGTTCAGGTCAAACGGCTTTTTCATGGGGCTATCTTATCCACTTCGTCAGGACATTAGAAGACAGAAAACAAACGAACGAAAGCATCATCCATATGTCGAATCGCCCGCCATTCAGCCACGGCTCGAACGATGCGCCCGCCATCGATACCGTAGCCATAACAAAACACAGAGCGCCGGCGGAAGGTTTTTTCGCAAGATTCAGCATGCATCCGGCAAAAACGAGAACCCCGCCGATCGCCTCTCCGAAGCGCGGCGCAATTTCAAAGCCTGATATGTTGGATCCCGACACGACAAAAAGGATACCCGCGATGGAAATCAGGAACATCGCAACCCGCGATGCAGGCCAGCCGAAAAAGTTGGCATTCAGCCCCATGAAGCCGATGAAGCTTGCGCCGACGCCCAGCAACGGCGGAGCCATGCGAACGAAATTATCATAGGTCACGCCGGAGGCAAGCAAACAGACATCGCCGCAGATGTTCAGGAAGGCGAACAGACGCAAGGGGTCGATAAATTTTTTTAAGGCAGAGACAGACATGTGCTTATCCAGCCGGGAATTTAGGGTCAGCTCTCATTGTG
>JACQIJ010000080.1 GCA_016198545.1 Pseudomonadota bacterium | reverse complement strand
TTTCAATGGTGCTCCTGCACAGCGTGCTTGTTCCCGGGCGTCTCTCCATTCTGGACTTTTCAGCGATTCTGGGTTATCAATGTCGCATTATGTGTATAGTCGATTCAGCTGCCAGACAAACTGGCAGAATGACCGCTCTGGCGGCGCTGTGCTGCCTGTTGTGGCTTCCGCAACAGGCCGTGCGGGCAGCGAATGACGCCGCCGTTCCGCTGCCCCCGTCGAAACCCCTGACCATTGAATCGTCGGCACGTGCCGTGCAACCAAGCGATGCTGTTCCCCTGCCTCTGCAAAAACCGGATTTCGGCAGACCCGATGTCCTGCAGCTGTTGCAGTTCGGGCACCCCCCCCGCCCTGGCCACAAGCCTTTGCGCGATAATACGGCGGCCCTGAAGCAGGATAATGCCAAGATATACAAGGAAATATTCGCATGGCAGGCGCAGGCGCGGTGGGACAAGGCCGATGGACTGATGGCGCAGCTGACGGACATGCGGCTGCGCGGACATGTTCTGTACCAGCGTTATATGCACCCCAGCGCTTACCGTGCATCTTTTGACGAATTGAACGGCTGGCTTGACCTGTACGCGGATCACCCCGGCGCCGACCGCATTTATAAAATGGCTGTTGCTCGCAAGCCAACCGGATATGCAGGAACCATAAGCAAGCCGGTGAAGAACGGAAGGGTCGGGGGCTATCTTGAAATCGTCATGGACAGCGGCCGCGATTACGTATCTCCGCGCACACGCAGCGCGTCTCAGAAAAAACACATAGCCGCGCTTGAAAAATCCATCCGTAAGGACATCGCGGCGGGTAAAGCCCCGGCAGCGCAAAAAAAACTTGAAAGCGCCGCCGCAAAAACCCTTGATGCCGCGGAGCATGACAGGCTAGCCGCACAGATAGCGGCCGGATACCTGTACCAGGGAAAGATAAAGAAAGCGCAGGGCATCGCCGCTGCCGCCGCAAAGCGCTCCGGCGACAAGGTTCCGATGGCGGGATGGACGGGCGGCCTGGCCGCATGGCGCGCCGGAGATTACAAGCAGGCCGCGGGCCTTTTTGAAGTAGCCGCCGCATCATCCTATTCATCTTCGTGGACGAAGTCGGCCGGCGCGTACTGGGCCTCAAGGTCATGGATGCGCGCCGGAAATATGCGCAAGGTCAATCCGTGGCTGGAGAAGGCCGCCGCGCATCCCCGCACCTTTTACGGACTGATCGCAACACGCGCCCTCGGATGGGATTTCGATTTCAACTGGGATATGCCCGAGCTGACCGCCGAGCACCGCGCCATGCTGAAAAAAATTCCGGCTGCGCAGCGCGCAGAAGCGCTTATTGCTGCGGGGCAATACCATCTGGCCGAAGCGGAATTGCGCCAGTTCGACCCGCGCAAGGACAAAAAACTTCTCGAGGCGCTGCTTGCCTTCGCCAATCACAACGAACTGCCGTCTTTTGCGATGAGACTGGCGGAAGCGATCCCCGGCCCCGGCGGAAATCTATATGACGCGGCGTTATATCCCATCAGCCCGTGGAATCCGAACGGCGGTTACAAAGTGGATCGCGCCCTGATACATGCGTTGATCCGTCAGGAGTCCCGCTTCGATCCAATGGCCGAAAGCCGCAGCGGAGCTGCCGGCCTGATGCAGCTTATGCCGGCGACGGCAAGCTTCGTGTCCGGCAGCCGCCAATATAAGGATGCCGAGGGACGGCACAGCCTCAAGGATCCGCAGGTTAACCTGAACATCGGACAACGCTACGTCGAAAGCCTTCTGAAGCAGGAGCCCATCGGCTCGGAGCTGTTTTCCCTTATTACCGCCTATAATGCCGGCCCCGGAAACTTGCGCAAATGGAAGAACGAGATGGGCTCTGCAAGCGACGATCCGCTTCTGTTTATTGAAAGCGTTCCTCTGGCCGAAACCCGCAACTTCGTCGAGCGCGTAATGTCCAATTACTGGATATACCGCCTGCGCATGAACCAGCCGACGCCGTCCCTTGACGCCGTGGCCGAAGGACAGTGGGCGCGGTATGTCAGATTCGATGGAGGGACCAGGCAGGCATCCGCTGCTGAAAATGGCGACGGCAACGGCTCCGGGCTGAACTGAGGCCATACAGGCAATCCCCGCCCGCCGCCTTGACATGTCGCGTCCGCGCCTCTACCAAGAAATGAACCGGTTTGACAAAAAAGGGCGTTCAAAATGGAAGGGATGGTAAAAACCTCGAAACTCATGGTCGGCGCGGCATTTCTCGCCGCGACGATGGCTGTTCCGGGATTTTTTCCGGCATCTGACGATGGCGCGACGTTCGCGGGCAATGTCTGCGAAGCAAGAAGCAAAACGGAACCATCCGGGTCTGCGACGCAAATTGTAAAGGCAACGATCGATAAAGTTCTGAATATCCTGAACGATCCACAATTAAAAGCACCGGCGCAGGCGCAGAAACGCCTGCAAAAGCTGGAAGAAACTGTCACCGGCATGATCGACCTCGATATGATATCGGCCAGGGTTCTGGGCGATTACTGGAACAAACTCGACGCCGCTCAGAAAGACGAGTTCAAGACGGCGTTCCGCCGCTATGTCTCTGACAGTTATGCTAATCGTCTTAATGAATTCTCAGGCGCGGAAGTGAAATACCTTTCCGAACGGTATGAAAAAGCCAGGAGCATGGAATATGCCGAAGTGCGCACAGCCGTATCCACGAGCAAATTGTGTGTTCCGATGGATTACCGTCTTATCAAGGGATCGGAAGGATGGCGCTCCTATGACGTGCTCATCGATCAGATAAGTCTTGTCAGCAATTTCCGCGGCCAATTCAAAAAGATTATCGAAACGGAGGGCTTCGAAACATTGCTGCGCAAGCTGAAGGAAAAAGCGCATGTAAAACAAAGCGCGGACGCAACTGCAACTGTGAACGGCATCCTTCCGTCTTTTTAGAAAAAGTTACCTTACAAATCCAATTCCCGTTGCAACGCCCGCTCCGACCCCTGCGCCCAGAGCGGCCTGACTCAGAAATTGCCAAGGATAGATGATTTCCTTGCCATTCACGTGGCGAGGGCCGGTTTCCCGGGCCCAGTAAAGCTTCCCGCCGATGAAAGCAAGCTGCATCTTAACATCCCACCCTTCCTGTTCGGTCTGGGCCGCAGCCGGCCACTTGAGGGCGCCGTGCGTATCGACTTCCTTAAACTGGATTTCATATATCCTTGCTACCCTCGTTATTTCCATGCTCTTTTCTATCGCCTCGGATCCATTCAGGTTCAGGTTGTTGGTACCCGTCAGGGTAGGCATGATCTCCTTGGTCGGCAGAGGCGTAAACCTGTTGCCGTCAACGCCCAAAGCCTCGAAAACCGCCTGCTCCGTCAACCCGGTCATAACCTTTATTTTCTTTGCCTGATAATCCGTCAGCCCAGTCTCTTTCCGCATTTTTTCAAGAAGATGATCGCTTACGACCGTTTCATCCTTCAAGATCGAAACCTGTTCATTTGTCAAATTCAACGTCCCCATGAGCCGATCCAGTTGCGCATCGGTCAAGGTGTTCATCTTTTCTATTTTCTCAAGCTTCGCCTGAAAGTCCTTTAAATCCACGAATACATCGCGGTTCATATGGCTCTTGGAAATATGGAGATCGTGGAAATAATTGCCTTTCGACAAATCCGCGCATCCCGAACTTGCGGCAAAAACAACGGCAAGGCCAGGCACGGCAAAGGCTAAAATCTTTCTATTCACGTGAACTTCCCTAAGCTTTTTTTATAACTATTGCTGCAAGCGAGGCTAGCCGCGACACCCTGCGAAGTCAATGGAGAAAAAACAGGTCGGCCAGATGCTTGTATCTGTTTTCAGAATATTTTATATATTTTCTTGACAGTTTTTTCCTGCTGTTTTTGCATTAATATACCGTTAGTTATATCGCTTCTCTGAAGAAAGGTTAATTTTACATAGTGAAAATATTTTCATCATCAACTTGCCTCCCGCAGGACGCCGCAGGCGCGGTTATCGCCATCGGCAATTTCGATGGCGTGCACCGGGGGCACCGCGAACTGCTGGCCAGGGCCCGCGCGCTGGCCGATATGAAACAGCGGCGCCTGGGCATCCTGACATTCGAGCCTCACCCGCGCGCGCTGTTCCGTCCCGACGATCCGCCGTTCCGCATCACGCCTGCGGCGATGAAGGCCCGTAAACTGGCCGAATGCGGCGCAGACATTCTTTTCTCCTTGCCCTTCGACTGGGCCTTCGCCAGCCAGAGCCCCGAACTTTTCATTGAAAACGTCCTGAAGGAAAAAATTTCTCCGTCCCACATCGTCATCGGCAACGATTTTGCGTTCGGACAACTGCGCAAGGGTACGCCGGAGACGCTGAAAAAAGCAGGTTTCGCCGTGACAGTGCTGGAGATGCTGGCCGACGAAGGCGAGGACAAATACTCATCCAGCGGCATCCGGCAATCTCTGCAGGAGGGCGACATCGAAGCCGCGAACGAGGCATTGGGATGGGAATGGGAAATCGAGGGCGCAGTCGTCAAAGGCGACCAGCGCGGCCGCACGATCGGATACCCGACCGCCAATGTGCCGCTGGGCGACACTGTGCACCCGGCCTACGGCGTCTATGCGACATGGACGCAGATTGAAGGCGAGACGCAGTGGCGCGCTTCCGCCACCAATATCGGCATCCGTCCGATGTTCGAGCTTAAAACCGGGCAGGTTGAAACGTACATTTTCAATTTCGACCGCGACATATACGGCAAGACGCTGCGCGTGAAGCCCGTCCGCCGCCTGCGCGGCGAAGCGAAATTCGAAAGCCTCGATGCGCTGGTCAATCAGATAAAAAAGGACTGCGAGGAAGCGCTAAGAATACTGTCCGCATGAAAAAAACCCGCCGGCCCGGCGGGTTTTTTCAATTCGTCATACATGCCGTTTCAGCCTTATGCGTTCGCGGCCTTCTGCTTTTTATCCGCTTCCGGATCGCGCAGGACATAGCCGCGGCCCCAGACGGTTTCAATGTAGTTGTCGCCGGTGGCCTGTTCGATTTTCTTGCGCAGCTTGCAGATAAAAACGTCGATGATCTTCACTTCCGGCTCATCCATGCCGCCGTACAGGTGGTTCAGGAACATTTCCTTGGTCAGCGTCGAACCCTTGCGCAGCGCCAGCAATTCGAGGATGCCGTATTCCTTGCCGGTCAGGTGCAGCGGCTTGCCGCCCGCCTCGACCGTGCGCGTATCGAGATTGAGCTTTACCTTGCCGACGACGATCTCGCTCTTGGCATGGCCCTGGCTGCGGCGGACAATGGCCTGTATGCGGGCCATCAGCTCGCGCTTGTCGAACGGCTTGGTCAGGTAGTCGTCCGCGCCAAAGCCGAGCCCTTTGAGCTTGTTATCGAGTTCCGACAGGCCGGACAGGATGAGAATCGGCGTCGTAACCTTGGACGCGCGCAGCCTTTTCAGCACTTCATACCCGTCCATATCGGGCAGCATCAGGTCAAGGATGATGATGTCGTATTCGTATATCTTGCCTATTTCAAGCCCGTCCTCGCCCAGGTCGGCGAGATCGACGATATAACCTTCGCTTTTCAGCATCATTTCGATGCTTTTTGCGGTTGAACTGTCATCTTCTACTAGCAAAACACGCATGATTTCCCCCTCAAGTTGCCGGTTGGAAGGGCCGGACGGCCAGGCAACTTTATTAACGACTATTTTAACAAAGATTAATGCGGTTAACAAATGGTTTTGGAGAAACGATGCGCAACGACATACGCGGCGATAAGTGGATATGTTACCTATACGCTTGTATTCGTTATAAAATTTCACGCTGTCAGCAACGCGCCGCCATTCACGAAATCCTGCAAATCCACCCTGCTGCCTTGTATGATGGCGAGGGAGGTAAAGGAAGCGTCCGTACCCTGGCCGTCCATGTCGACGGAAATGGTGGTTTTGCCGCGGCTGCGATCAACCTTTACAAAATCCTCCAGCATGTCCGTCATCGGATCGTAATTTGTAAGAAGATCACGGATATCCAGAGTGTCCTTGTATTTGTTGAAATCTTTAATCGTATCCACGCCTTCGCCGATGGCATCGCGCTGGAACACGAACGTATCCCTTCCGCCGCCGCCGTATATGACATCATCGCCGCGTCCGCCGCGCAGGAAGTACCGTCACCGAAGTTAAGCGTGTCCGTCGAGGGCGTATCATTAAGGGCAAAATCTTTGAATGTCAGGATCGCGCCGTCCGGCATTTCATAAATTAAATCATCACCCTCGAAGCGTATATCAACCGTCTCGATAGCAATTCCGGGGCCGAACCGGAACGTGTCGGACGGAGAAAAGTCACCGATGATTGTGTCGTTGCCATCACCGAGATTGTAAATATATGTATTGTTTCCGCCGCCGAAATCCACGACATCGTTTCCCTTGCCGCCCTGAAAAGTTTCGCTGCCCAAACCTCCGATCAGGAGATCATCCGCGCTCGTGCCAATGATGGCTTCGATGGATATAAGATGATCAATTCCGCCATAGACGACCTGTATGTTGCTGAAATGGGCCTGCGCCGTTCCCACAAGGCTTGTCAGATCGACCTTGACGCCCGCGCCATTTAGAGGAATAAAGGTGGAATAATCCGCCGTGTCGAAATCGAACGCGCCATCCAGCGTATCGCCGTCCAGCGTGTCTTTCCCGCCGTGCCCCAGATGTCGCCGGTGTCGGGAATCGTAATATCTTCCAATATGGATTCAAAGCCTGGATAACGGCTATAATGGTTTTTTTGGACTTGCTCATCTTCCCCTCTTATCTGGTTACAGGTTTGAAGCTCTCCTGCCCGGATTGTACCCCGGCATTTACAGTCGTGAAATTCGGATTTGTCTAAAATTTTACCTATCATGGGTTAAGGGATTGTTAACCCATCTGGATTCAATGGTTTATCCGCAGCGCATTCCCGCCAGAGGGATGTTCGGCAGACTGCCGGAAGACCTTCGCGCTGCCGCGCGGGCCTGTTTTATGCTACCCTCAACCCCATGGACCGCCTCGCCGAACAAGCCGAAGCCGCCGTTTCCCAGCTTTCCGACCATGAGATATATGGCCGGGTGAAGAAGGTGCTCGGCCTGCTGGTGGAAATCGCCGGATTTGGCGAAAGCCTTTCCATCGGTTCGCAGGTGCACCTGAAGCCGCCCGGCGGGCGCATCATCCCGTGCGAGGTGGTAGGCTTCAGAGATGAACACGCCCTGCTCCTGCCCTTCGGGTTGCTGGAAGGCGTGGGGCTGGGATGCCCCGCCTATGTTCAGCCGCACCGCCCCATCGTGCTGCCGGATGAACGATGGCTGGGCCGTGTCATCGACGGCATGGGAAGGCCGATCGACGGCAAGGGGCCGTTGCCGCAGGGAGGGCATCCGATCCCCCTGCGCAACAAGCCGCCGCCGCCGCATTCGCGGCAAAGGATGGGAAAGCAGCTGGACCTGGGCGTGCGCGCGGTCAATGCGTTCCTTGCGACATGCCGGGGGCAGAGGATGGGCATTTTTTCCGGATCGGGCGTCGGCAAATCCGTCCTGCTGTCGATGATGGCGCGTTATACAGAGGCTGATGTTTCGGTCATCGGCCTTGTCGGCGAACGCGGGCGCGAGGTGCAGGAGTTTTTGGAGGACGATCTGGGGCCGGAAGGATTGAAACGGTCGGTCGTTGTCGTCGCCACGGGGGACGAGCCCGCGCTGATGCGCCGGCAGGCCGCCTATACGACGCTGGCCGTCGCCGAATATTTCAGGGATCAGGGGCGCGAAGTGCTGTGCCTGATCGATTCCGTGACGCGCTTTGCGATGGCGCAGCGTGAAATCGGCCTTTCCGCAGGCGAGCCGCCGACATCAAAGGGCTATCCGCCGACGACTTTCGGCGAACTGTCGCGCCTTTTGGAACGCGCGGGGCCGGGCGGGCCGGGACAGGGATCGATCACCGGCCTGTTCGCCGTTCTGGTCGAAGGTGACGATCATAACGAGCCGGTTTCCGACGCCGTGCGCGGAATTGTGGACGGGCACATCGTGATGGAACGGGAGATCGCCGACCGCGGCCGCTTCCCGGCTATAAATGTTTTGCGTTCCGTTTCCCGTTCCCTGCCAAAGGCCTTGAGCGACGAGCGCAATGCGATTCTTCGGCACGCAAAACAGGTTGTATCGAGCTATGAAGACATGGCCGAATTGATACGGCTTGGCGCATACCGCAAGGGCAGCGACCCGAAAGTGGACGAAGCCATCAAGCTTTACCCGCAGATAGAGCAATTCCTGACGCAGGACAAGGATGACGGGACGGATATCGATGAAAGCTTCGCGCGGCTGGCGAAGATAGTGGGAACGAGCGGTGGCTGATCTCGAACCTTTAATTAAATTCCGCAAACACACCGTCGATGAAAAGCGGCGTTTCCTGGCGCAGCTTTACCGCGAGGCGGAGATGATGGAACGCCAGAAGCAGGTCGTCGAGGACCAGATGGCGCGGGAAATCGAAACGGCCCGCGAAATGCAGATGGCGGAAGCGCAGGCCTATCTGGGCAAATACCTGGAAGGCGCGCGCCGCAAGGTCAAGGCGATGGAGACGTCGCTGAAAAAAATGGATGTACGCATCGCCGCCGCGCAGGAAGACATGCGCGCCGCCTATGCCGAGATGAAAAAAATAGAAATCACGCAACGCAACCGCAATGAGCGGGAGGCCGCCGCGCTGCGTAAAAAAGAGGATCAGGAACTGGACGAAATCGGGATCAATCTCTTCCGCAGGCGCGAAGATCAACCGTAGTGAAGCCTCGTTATAACGCCCAGGCCGTCAAGCCGGACATTGAGGCGCTTTGGATCGACGGAAGAATCGCCGCGCGATGGCACGCGCGGATCCCATAAGCGTATGTTTGTGCGGCTTTCCTTGACGGCATCGGCGAGGGCGACGTAATCAAGGCGCTTCCCGACGACGAGCGTGAATATATCCGTCAACGCAACCCTTTTGATATCTTTTTCGCAAGGTTCATTCATAAAAATCTCCTTCGATTAACGACAACTATCTAGCATCGACCTGGAACCCTGTCAATTATACAGAGACAAAGTTTTCACCGCCGGGCAATTCAATTTTCACGAACTGTCCAGGCTTGTTCTGGAACGCAAGTTCCCCCGAAAGATCCGTCTGTTCCAGCGCACCGGCATAGGCGCGGCGCATGGCCTGCTGCATGACTGCCGCCAGAGGCGTCTTCGTGCGGATAATAAGATCAAGCCTTTTTGTCCGGTGGAATCCGTCAAGCTGCACCGCGCCCATGCGGGAGAGATTCAGGTCGAAGATAAAGCGCGTGCCGCGGATGTCGCCTGCCTCATCATCCCCGCTGCCCCTGTCACGCCTGTAATAGAGCATCATCTTGTGCAGTTCATCCTGCCACGACAGTGGCAACGCCAGCCCGCGCCAGTCCTGCGAAAGCGGTTCGGACGAGGTTTTGTTCAGCCCTGCGAAATCGCGCGACACGCGGGTTATAACGTCTTCCCGCCCCGCCCGGCGCAGCGCATCCGTAACCCTTTCCCCCAGCCATCCGGCCAGATCCCCGGCGCGCACGGCCGCAAGAAAAAACAGGGCGGCGGCGGGGATGCGCGCAGGGTGTGCAGCGTTCGGGGCGGTCTGCGCAATAATTGTCTGCGCGACACGAAGCGAGGCCTGCTGCTGGACGATAACCTGCTGCAACTCTTCCAGCGCGGGCCATTCGAACTGCCCGAACAGCGGCCAGGGCGGCGTCGGCGCAGGAAAAGGGGCGGAAAAAGAAGGCGGGAACAAAGAAATCTTTCCCGACGCGGCAAGGGCGGCCGCGCGCGGCGCATAAGATGGCGAAATCCCCGGCTGCGGGATGAGTTCCAGCGCGGTGCCGGGCAAAAAATTCGGCGCATCGAAAGGAAAAACAAAGGAAACCGGTGATGGCATGCCCGGCATCCGGACGCTGACGACCGGGGCATTCTGCGGCCCTGACATCATACCCGTCACTTGCGCGCGGATATGCCGTGGATCGCCGGCGACAATATCTTTTCCTTCCGCGGCGGCGGTCGCAAGTTCGGCCTTTATGACAGCGTGGTTTTTCCCAGGCGGAACATGAACGGAAAACTCCAAAGATGGCAGATGCGGGTTTTGCGGAGCGGGCGCCGGATCCGAAACCGCGCCCGGCGTTTTTCCTCCGGACGCGGAGGAAGGATAAAGAAGGACCGCCGGAGGCGGGCTGACGGATGCGATGCGAACATCGCGCGCAGGCAAAGCCGGCGCCTGGTTGCCGCCGGACACGCCCTTTTCCGCCGCGACCGGCGCAGATACGATGGCGGCAGGAGCGGAAAGAATTGACGGCGCGGACAGAAACGTCTGCGCCGTAACAAGCGGCGCAGGGATGGCAATTTTTACCAGCAGATGATGCAAGCGCGGCAAGGGCGGAAGCGCGGAAGCGCCCGGCAGCGGTACGGGAGGAGAGGCGGCCTGCGGCGCAGACGGACCAGACGGAGAATTTGCCGCAGCCGCAGGGCTCAGGACAAGATGGAAATCCTGCGCCGCATTTTGAATGGCCTTCGACCCGGCGGGAGAATCAAGAAGCAGCAGGGCGGGCGTAAAAACCTTTCCTGCCGTTGCCGCGGGTTTCTGCGGCGGTAGCGCGAAAGGCTGCGCAATCGTCCGGACAATTTGTCGCAGCAAGGCTTCCTGCCGTACAGGCGGAACGCCGGTCGCCGGTGCGGCGTGAACGGGAAAAGCATCGGCTACAGAAGCAAGCACAGGCAGCGGAGCGACCGATGACACAGGAAGGAATATCATGGTTTCCTTCTGCGATGGGGCAGGCGAGAAAATCGTGGACGACGGCGCCGTCTGCGGAGCGGCGGGTGGCGCCTGATCGGCTGTTTCACCAGCAACGCGCTGCGCGGCCTTGAAGGAAACGGATTCGACGATGCGGGTTACGGCAGCGGCGACAATATCGGATGCGCGCGGAAGAACAACTTCCTGCCCCGGCGGCAAAGGCTGCAGCCGCACGGCATCGCCGGGCTGCAGGATCTTTTCTGGCAGGGGCGCGGAGACCTCCGGCGATCGTTCATGCTCCGGCAAAAGCGGCAGCGTCCGCGGATATCCGGCAGCAGGCGGCGACGCGCGTTCCGGTTCATCTCCGCGCGCCTGCTGCGCGCCTTGATGCGCCTGTTCCACGACAGGCACGGAACGGATGATAACCTGCCGCGGCGGCTTGCCGGGAGGAATATCGATTTCGACGCGTTGTCCTTCCGCCGGGGGCGGTTCGCGCCCGCGCAGGCGCGCTTCGATTTCGCCTTCATCTGTTTTTATGCTGATTGTGCCGTCACGGTTATGACGCGTCACTTCGCCCTGAACGCGCGTTGGCTTCCTGACATCGCGCAATTCACCCGCGGTGGATTCAACGCGCGCGGCGCGATCCCCCTCCCCGCGCCCGGGCGGCATCTGCGGAAGAACGGGTTTTCCTCCGGAAGAAGGCGGTTGCGAAAATCCTGAATCGCTCATATGCCGATTTTAGCCCTCAACGGCAAAGAAAGCCATAATATCCGGATTATTTATACGTCTATGGCCGCGGCGGAGAATATGGCGGCGCTGATAACTTCAGCGCTGCGAGTCTTTCTTCCAGCGCCCGGATTTCGGCGTTCGCGCAGTATCTTTTCAGGCCAGCCCAATGCGCGCAGTAAATATGCCCCGTTTCCGGATTGCGCCATTGTTCCGCGGCAATGTCTGGCGCAGGATCATAAAACGCGTTCCCCCTGCAATGCGCGCGATATCTTTCCAGCAACGCCCCGGACGGGGCTTCATCGCCGAAAACATATTGTTGCGCGCCCGCATCGTTTTGGCAGGGCAGAAAATCATCTGCCACCGAGTGAAACCCGAATTTCATCAGGGCGGGAACAAGAAAGGCCGGATCGTTCAGCAACCCGTCTTCCCAGAAACTGCGCACCAGAATTCTCAGCGCATTCGTCGATCGTTTCAAATATGCGGGGACAAAAAAGATCGGATTATCGAGCCTGCCATGCAGGCGGTAAGCCCGCATGACTTCTCGAAGTTGACCGCCATTCATAGTCATCCATCGTTCGGAAGGAACGCGCATGCCGTTTTCATCGATATCGTCATGAAACACGGCGCCTATATCCAGCAGCTCATCGAGGCGGTCTTCGCCGCCCATGCCGGACAGTTCGCCCTGCATTTCCCTTACGCGCGCAGCCACGTCGAAATCGAGCGCAAGACGGCATGTGCGATCAATGCCGCCATAAGAATACCTGATCGTTTCAAACTGAACGTAAACCCGGCCTTCGCCCATAACCAACCCTTCTTTATCACCGTAAATACAATAGCCTGCGTAACATATTTTTGTTCCTTATGTCAAAATATACTGCGCAAGCCATTAAAAAATAGCAACCCCGACAGCGGAGAGGTATAAAGAAACCATGCTCCTGAAACAAGAACTGGATAGCCTGAAACATCTGTTGAAGGAAAGTTTCAACACGCTGGAACGCCCCTTTCATTCCAGAGCGCAGAAATATACGGCGTTCGGCTTGATTTATCTGGGCGGCATCGTGACCGGGGTGTTCGATATGCCGACGGGGCTGAGTATAATGACCCTCGGTATTATCGCAAAATGCGAAGAAATACGGCCGGCCAGAAAGAAAAATTCTTCTAAAATCCCGCAATCGCCAGCCGCGCCTCAGCCAGATCGCTAAGCGCGACGCGCGCGATTTTTTCGACGTCCTCGGCCGCTTCCGTATTCGGCGAACGGGTCAAAAGCGGCGTCTGGTGACGTATCGTTTCCTTCACGCGCGGATCGTGGCGCACCATCCCCGCCATCGGCGGACGCAAGCGCAGGAAGTTTTCACAAGCCTTCAAAATCGTTTTATAGGTTTTCTCGCCTTCGACGGCGCTCGGCGCCTGATTGACGACGATGCTTACATTCTTAGACGCCCCCGCAGCATTTCCAAGCTTGATGAAAGCGTAGGCGTCTGTCAGGGATGTCGGCTCGTCCGTTACGACCAGAAACGTGCGCGTCGCGCAGGCGGACAGCATCCGCACAGTGCGGTCGACGCCCGCGCCCAGATCGATAATGACGGCATCGTAATCGTCCGCGACTTCCAAAAGCTGGTCCCGCAGATGCATCAGCCGCTGGCTCGGCAACGCGGAAAGCGAGGCCTGGCCCGACCGGCCGGCGATAATATCGAAGCCGCCGTCTTCAAACGGCTGGATAACCTTGTCGAGCCCAAGGCGGCCGCGTATCACGTCGTTCAGGTCGCGTTTTGGCATCAGGCCCAGCTGTACATCCACGTTGGCAAGTCCAAGATCTCCATCGAACAGCAAAACTTTCTTGCCTTCGCGCGACAGGGCCTGCGCAAGCGTAATGGAAAACCACGTCTTGCCGACGCCGCCCTTGCCGCTTGCGACAGCAATGATGTTCCTGCCGCGTCGGAATGAAGGGCCTTGCGCGTCTGTCTGCGGAGACTGGATGATAACGGTGTCGGTCATGGTTTTATCCCGTTCTGGATCGTCTGGAAGGTTGCAGGGAGGCACGGCCGGTTTTTGCCGCTTGCGGCAGCAGAAGCTGCGTAAGGCGTTGCGAAGATAGAGCAACCAACCCGTCAGCGACTTTCGGCGTGTGACTGGCATCCGCAAAAATCATGCCGCCGTGATGGGCCGCGGACAAAATACCGCCAAGACGACGCGCAATATCTATGCGCGTCGGAAGGATGGATCGCACGCCGAGCGCAGCGTAAATGCGGCCCATTTCGCCGCACTCATCGGAATCAACCCCGGCAGGCAGCGCCAGTACGGGTTCGATGTCGCCGCAGGCGATCAGGCGCGCAAGATCGCGCATTTCTTCCGGATTGAACGGATTCATGCCGTTCGTATCGATCAAAATCTGGTCCGCGCCGCGCGCGGCATCCAGGCACTGGCGCAGATTTTTGGCACCGGATGCCTTTTGCAGGTTGATCCGCAGAAGGCTGGTGAAGGCCGAAAGCTGTTCAATGCCGCCAGCGCGCACCGTATCAGTGGAAATGACGGATACGCGCAGCCCGCCCATGACGGCCCGCGCCGCAAGCTTCGCCGCCGCGAGAGTCTTTCCAACGCCCGGCGGCCCGACCAGCATGAACGCCGTACCGCCGGTCGGTTTCTGCGGCAGGGGACGAAAGGAAAACAGATGCTCCAGCGCAGCGTTCAGCGCGGCCTCTGCGCTGCCCATGCCGAGAACGGAGGCGCAGGATATCACCTGATCCGTGATTTCATCGGGAACGGCGTGGCGCAACATCGCATCGGTCAATTGCTCGATGACCGCATTGGCTTCGTCTTCATCGTCATATTGCAGCCAATCGCCGCCAGAATCAGCAGAAGCAGGATCCGTATCGATTTCAAAATGCGGCGGACGGCGTTCGGCCAGCATCGTGTCATCGCCGCCGCCATAGCGATCTTCCTGTTCCACGGCAGCCGTCACGCGCACGGACCTGCCGCCGGCTTCTTCACGGGTGGCAACGATAATGGCGTCTTCTCCTAAGGCGTCACGGACCATTTTCATGGCCTCTGTCATTGTTTTTGCATAAAAAGACTTTAGCCGCATGGCGGGACCGTAGAGGGTACGAATCTTAACAACAGTATAGGATATCCAGAATCCCTATTCTAGCCCCATATCGTAAAGAAAGCATCATTGAAATCCAATATTTTCATAAAATTTAATA
>JACQIJ010000074.1 GCA_016198545.1 Pseudomonadota bacterium | reverse complement strand
ACCCGGCGTTCCGCGCGCGACCATCAAGCGGTCAGCAGCAGCCATCAGTTCATTGGTCAGGATTTCATGTGCCATGACAAATCACTGGCTTGAACAATGGGGCGGCTGACGGGGCTTGAACCCGCGACAACTCTGACCACAACCGAGTGCTCTACCACTGAGCTACAGCCGCCGCAAAGGACGCTAACTTGTATACTTTTATCATATTGCCGGTCAAGATTTTGTCCACGATAAACTGAAAAGAAATCTGCAAAGAGCTGTAGACTCTCTTAAACCGCCATGCTAGCTTCCATCAAATGCATGTCTGTCATGCATTCAACACATAGGTGCGGCGCAACAGCAAAAATACCAATAAAAAGAGGATATTGACATGACTACATCGACAATATTGAAAATGAAACCGAACCACAGCTTCTCCAGCAAGAACAGCGGCGAGTTTCTGAAAGTCCTCGAGGAGAACGGGGCGCATTACCTTGATTTCAACTTCACCGACATGCGCGGCGTATGGCAGCACACGGCCCAGCACGTCGATGCGGTCGACAAGGAAATCGTCGAGCAGGGAATTTACATCGACGGATCATCCATCGCCGGTTGGAAAAGCATCAACGAATCCGACATGCGGCTTCAGCCCGACATTGCGAAATGGTGCATGGATCCGTTCGCGGCGCAGCCGACAATGAAAGTATTTTGCGACGTTATCGAACCGACGACGGACAAGCCCTATAACCGCGATCCGCGCTCGATTGCGAAGGCATCTGAAAAATACCTGAAATCGACGGGGATCGCCGACGCGTGCCATTTCGGACCAGAGGCGGAATTCTTTATCTTCGACGATGTAAAATTCACCGTCAGCATGAACCGCGTCGGCTTCAGCATAGACGGTGAGGAAGGCCCCTACAACACCGACCGCGAATACGAAGGCGGCAACATGGGCCACCGCCCCCGCATCAAGGGTGGATACTTTCCTGAATCGCCGGTGGATGGCCTGAACAGCATCCGCGCGGAAATGCTGACCGTCATGAAATCGATGGGCGTGCCGGTGGAAAAGCACCACCACGAAGTCGCGCCAAGCCAGTGCGAACTGGGCGTACGCTATTCCGGCCTGACCGATTCCGCCGACAATATCCAGCTTTACAAGCACGTCGTGCGCAACGTCGCCCACGCCTACGGCAAAACAGCGACCTTCATGCCCAAACCGATCTTCGGCGATAACGGGTCGGGCATGCATTGCCACCAGTCCTTGAGCAAAGACGGCAAGCCGCTGTTCGCGGGCGACAAATATTCAGGCCTGTCGGATATGTGCCTGTACTACATCGGCGGCATCATCAAGCACGCGCGCGCGCTGAACGCCATCACCAATCCGGCAACCAACAGCTACAAGCGGCTGGTTCCCGGGTACGAGGCGCCTGTGCTGCTTGCCTACTCCGCGCGCAACCGCTCGGCCTCGTGCCGCATCCCGTTCGCGACGGCGCCGAAAGCCAAGCGCGTGGAAGTGCGATTCCCCGACCCGCTGGCCAACCCGTACCTGGCTTTTGCGGCGATGCTGATGGCCGGCATCGACGGCATACAGAACAAGATCCATCCCGGCGAAGCGATGGACAAGAACCTGTACGAACTGCCGGAGGACGAACTGGCCCGCGTGCCGACCGTGTGCGGATCGCTGCGCGAAGCGGTGGAATCCCTGCGCCGGGATCACGAATTCCTGCTGAAGGGCGACGTATTCACGCGCGACATGCTCGAAGCCTATATCGACCTGAAGATGGAGGAAATCGAGGCGTTCGAAACCACGCCTCACCCGATCGAATTCCAGATGTACTACTCCTCCTGAGGACAACCGGAAGAACAACAATGAAAAAACCCCGGCTTCAGAGCCGGGATTTTTTATGAACCCATTTCAAGCTACGGTCGGATCGATTCGACGAGAGTCTGCAGCGCTTCGGTGTTGCGTATCCACATATACAGATCCTGGTTGCGGCCCGGCGTCAGGAGAGTGATGATGTAGTAATATCTGTCCTCCGCCATGATGACCAACCAGTATTCATGCTCGCGGATGCGACCGGACCTGTCATTGGCCTTATATACTTCGGCGCGGCTGAAATACACATGGCTGTGCAGCTTGAACCGATCCACCGTTTCCACCAGTTCGCCGACGCTCAGACCCGATTTTTCCAACTCCTCCTTCAGATACCCCACCTCTTCGGCAAGAGTCGTATCAAGCTCCGTGGAAATCACATGAACCATTATTTCTCCGTTCAGCGTCTCCTTGTCGTGAACATTTATGAGCCGCGCATCCATCTGATCGATGGAATATATGCTCGGCGCCTGCAAGTGCCATGTGGACGGATAGTCAAACTGCAGCAAGTCCAGAAAAGCATAGTTTTTCGTCTGCTCGATGCGAACCTGTTCGGGAGAAGCAAAGCGAAACGACGCAAGAACCTTTTCCTGCATGGCCTTTTCCTCATGGAATTTGACCTCCGGAACGTAATAAGAGACAAGAACTATCCGCGGCCCATTTATTTCAGCGATCGTCCTGACGACATAGGAAACGTCTTTTTCAACCAGGATGTATAGAGCCTCGACACGGGTCTTGGTGACATCTTCCATCCCTTCGAGAGTGTAACCATTGCTGATGATGTAATAGAGAAACCAGTTATGAGCCGTTATATCGTAGGAAAGCTCCAGCGCCTGAATTTCCAGCTTGCTTCGCGGCTCCAGCCGGGGGGGGCCAAAATAGCTGGTGATTTTGCCCAGAATCCGGCGGCTCAGTTCGGTTTGCTCCACCGTATCGCTCGCCCGGCTCTTCTTTTCGCGCCCCGGATTCCGGGGCGGCTGGGAAATGAAACTTTCCTTTTGCTTTTTCGTTTCAACGCCGATGCCACCCCATCCGATCGGCAGCCTTATCTGATAGGCGAGATATCTGTCCTCATAGGGATGCTCCTCATGCAGAACCGTCCGTTTCATAAAGTCTTCGTCGCTGAGCGTGTCGTAACGGACAATCTTTTTGGTTTTCGTCAGGTCAAATCCCTGCCCATAAGCAAAATCCGACAGAAGAAAAGCCAGAAACAGAACGGTCGCGCATGCCAAAATTTTCAAATTGAATTCTTTTTTTAACATCGGTCTATTTTCTCCTCCTGAAAGCGGAGCCTGCGCTCACAGGTTTGTTGTTCCTGCCAAGGCAAACATACGTGAACACGCCTTCCGTAACCTTTTCCTCAAGCCCCGTCATCCTGCGCCGCGCCCATGTTTCGACTCGGACGGAAACGGAAGTATTGCCCGTACCGCAGACTTGCGTGTGAAAACTAACCTCATCGCCTACGAAAACGGGCCTGTTGAAAGTCATGGCTTCCAGCCCCACCGTCGCCGCGCGCTTGCCCGAAAAGTTCTCCGCTGCCTTGGCGCAGGCGCGATCCATATGTGCCAATATCCATCCACCGAAAATATCGCCCAGATAGTTGGTATCCTTCGGCTCCGGAATAACCCGCAAGATGGGTTCCGCATTCTTCAGCGACCCGGATCCGGAGTTCTCCGTAATATTGATATTGGCGCGCCGGGCTGTGCCGGGAACTTTCCTGTTCAGGTTCGCGGATCGCCGCGTTTTTATCTCTGCCGGCCTGTGGTTTTTATCTATGGCAACGAAAGTAAAATACCCTTCGGTTACCTTTTCCTTCGTATCCGTTTCACGGCGCTTCGCCCAACTCTCGACCTTTACTGTCAGAGACGAAGTTCCCTGCCTTACAATCATGGTATAAATGCCCACAAGGTCGCCGACAAAAATGGGCCTTGTGAAAGACATGCCTTGTATACCTACGGTCACCGCCCTGTTTCGTATATAGTCGAAAGCGCGCCTTCCTCCTGCCACATCCATTTTAGACAGAATCCACGCGGCGTTAATGAAATTGTCCTCAACCGTGTCCATCGGCAGCGGAATGTCCTGCAGCGTCAGTTCACGACCATGAGCAACCGCTGAAGACTTCTTCATATTTTTGCCCTTTTTGCCTTTTGTCATGGTTTTTTGGCTTCTCAAGCCTCCATCAATCCGGTAATTATCATAGCTTCAAAAGGCTACGAAAACCATTCTAAACGCGGATTGGGCGGATTTTATGGCAGATTTGTTCGGTAAATCGGTCGCAGGCAAGAAAAACAAGGACGCCTACGGGGCCAGCGACATCGAGGTTCTGGAAGGGCTGGAGCCCGTCCGCCGCCGCCCCGGCATGTATATCGGGGGCACGGACGAGCGCGCGCTGCACCATCTTGCCGGCGAGATACTTGACAATGCAATGGATGAAGCTGTCGCCGGGCATGCAGACCGCATCGAATTGACCCTGAACGAGGACGGCAGCGTCACGATATCCGACAACGGCCGCGGCATT
>JACQIJ010000081.1 GCA_016198545.1 Pseudomonadota bacterium | reverse complement strand
TTCAGGGACTGGTCGGATCGGCCTATAACGAATTCGTGCGGCGCGAACACAACACAATCTGGAATGACATCGAGGATCGCGGTCTGAATTTCTGGGACAGGTAGAAAGAGTTTTGCCTTGGGTTTCCGGGCGTTGGCATCAAGGCCCGGATTTTTTTCGATTTCCCGGCAAAGTTATTTCAAATTCTTTATATTTTTTAAAGGCTTATAGACTAATTTCGAAACGATAGTTCTTGTCATAATTCTTTTTCCATCATAAACTGGTCTTAAGGTTACAAGATTAAAAACGCTTCGCAGCGTGGTTCGCCAAGAAAATTTTAAGACTACGGGTGGGTAAAAATGCATACGTATAACGCAAAAATCGCCAAGAAGCGCGCGCATGGACTTGCGCTTTGTTCAATCGTCATACTCCTGGCATTCATCGTTGCCTCGGCCGGGCCGGCATGGTCCTTTGAGGCATACAAAACGGTCTCTCCCTCAGCCGCTGTCAATACGGCTGAAACGCCTGTCCCTCTGACGTCCTCTAAACCGGCCATCGCGGATGACTCCTGTCTGTCCCTGCTCAAAACTGTCCGCTATGACAACCCTGCATCATCCGCGATGGACCGGGGGCGTTCTTCAGACGGTCAGGCGCAAGCCGCAGCTTTAGGCCTTGTTCTGGGCGTGCGCTTCGCGCTCGGCCCCAGGGAAGTCGTCAAATCAAATCGCGGCAGGGTTGAAATACGTCAGCCTTTTTCGACGACAAACGACAGCTACGCGCTGGCCGTGGCCGACTACCGCCGCTGCAAGAATGAACAGGCTTTAAAAGCTCTGAACGACGAGTGGCGCTGGAGCCGCTAGGTTAAAACGACAAGAATTCAATACGGAGGTTTTTCTTTCCTTTATGCCCCTGCACTCCTTAAGCCGTTCCGCATGGACTCTCCCTCCTCGGAACGGCTTTTTTTTACTACAGACCGACCGTCGTGCGCAAATGAACATACCAGGCGGGAGCATCCGTCCCGCCGTAAATCGCCAGTTCAATCATCACAAAATATATCCCCAAGCCGCCCAGATAGCCCCAGAGAGCACT
Source organism: Pseudomonadota bacterium (assembly GCA_016198545.1). GTDB lineage: Bacteria > Pseudomonadota > Alphaproteobacteria > Micavibrionales > Micavibrionaceae > JACQIJ01. The sequence continues at coordinate 9,962 of JACQIJ010000081.1, read as the reverse complement.
CTGCCCAGCCTTGGGCATCAGTCCACGCCGCTTTTCCGGCGGCAGCAGACGGCCAATTGCCTTGTGCAAAGACTTCTTCGCTGCCATCTGTATACAGGCCGTGGTAACCGTTCCGCCCAAAAGGATGAGAGCAATGTCCAGAATGCCACGGGCGGCTGCAGACGGCACTTGCGCCGCCAGTGCATCCCGCAGCGGCCCCAGATAATACAGGCCGTATAAAACTGCCGCGCAAACCAGACCAATGGCCAGCCCTATCATCCGCGGTTTTTTCGTGACCTGTTTGAGCGCCTTGTCAGACCAGACGATTATCTTTTTCATGGACTCCGTCCGCACGCCGAAAGGATAGCGTTCCAGCATCGTATCCAAAGCGCGGCGGTGGCCCTGTTGCGCCGAGGCCAGCAACGCTTCGCTCAGCATGCGATATTTCATTGCAGCCCCAAGGCCGCCGCCGCCCTGTGCAGCCCGCATCAACGCCTGTACGCCCAGCCCCGCCGTCTTCTCAAGAAAAGGCGGCATGTGCGCAAACGATACATTGTTCCCGAATATCTTTCCTTTCAGCGTATTTTTTCCGACGGAAAACTCTATGTCTCCCCAAGGCAAACGCACATCGTAGGGTACAAAGAATTCATTGGGCTTACCCATCGTCTTCCGCAGCTCCTCCGCCCGCGCGCGGTTCTCGTTTATTTTGACATCGCCATGACGTTCCGTGACGATCCCTCCTTTCAGAGAGTCTATAATCGCAGCGGCGTCACGGGGCAGAAGGGAGTGGTCATAGTCAAACCCCCCCTGCGCCGACATATCCAGATAACTCATATGACTATGCCAACCGGTGCCGTTACACGCCGTACAGGACCCCTGACCCGTTCCCTTGCATGTGCGGCAGGGTATCATGCCGCGCATCTGGCACAGATCGCAATCCATCAGCCCGCGCGCGTTACAGCGTATACAGGGATTTTTACCTTGCGCCGTGACCTGAAATTTCTGCCCGTTGCAGACCGGGCATGGCATTTCCCGCCTGCCCCGGCATTTCGTGCAGTTCACCTTACCCTTGCCAAGGCAAGGCTGGCAGTTCGATTTTCCCGTGCCGGAGCAGGTCGCGCAGTTTTCGTGCGCCACATAAACTTTTTTCAACCTCCCGAGAGGAATGGAAATTTTTTCGGCGCCAAAACCGAGATCACGCATCTCCTTCAGCATCCGGATGGCATCCTCGCATACATCCGGGTCATGAGACGCCTTTTCAACAGCGGCCTGTATCTTCGCGCGCGCATCGGCGCGCGATCCCACGACCTCACCCTTCTCCCGCCCATGAACCTGCTTTTCACCGATTTTAGGCTGAATGGAGAAGTGCGTAACGGCCTCGAAATCCAAAACCTCGCCGTTAAACGATATCAGATCCACGCGCGACGGATCGACGCCATTCCCGCGCAACGAATCCCTGAGTTTTTTCAACGCCTGCTGCGCCAGCGCGGGATCCGCCCTTTTCCGGCCATTTTCATTATTATCTGGCGCCGTGCCGCTCACGCCGCCATTGCCAGTTTCAGGTTGGATTTCAAAAAGACAAAGGTACGATCATTGGCCTTGATGGCGGCCTCAAGATCATAATTAACGCCGCCACCGCGCGCGAAAGCGTGGTTGACGCCAGGATAGGAGTGAATTTTGATATTTTGGTATTTCTTCAGAGCATCCTTGATTTTCTTTTGCTCGGCGTCGCGCACATACTCGTCCTTCTCCGCAACATGAAGCATCAGCGGTTTTTTTATCAGTGGAGCTTCGCCCAGTAAATCGCCCAGTCCGACGCCGTAATAGCTGACGCTGCAATCAATGCTGCTGCGCGCCGCCATCAGATAGGCGAGTTTCCCGCCCAAACAGTATCCCACGCAGCCAACATTACCCGTGCAGTCCGCATGACCCTTGAAAACATGAGCCGTTGCGCGCAAATCCTCGATACCTTTGTTGATGTCAAAGTCCTGGAAAAACTGGAATGCGCGTTTCCATTCTTCTTCTGTTTTATCGGTCAGCTGAACTCCCGGCTCCATGCGCCAGAACAGATCAGGACACACGGCAATAAATCCCTGCCGGGCCAGTTCGTTGCATTTTTCGCGCATTTCCGGATTTATGCCGAAAATCTCCTGAATGACGATAACAGCAGGCGCCGGTCTTTGATGCGGCAAAGCAACATATGCCTTAAACACCCCACCGTCCTTTGACGGTATTTCAATTTCCTCAGACATCAAATTGCTACCCCGCTCGGTCTCGAATAAGCTGACCTGCCGGTTACTTTAGCCTTTTCAAAATACATTAAAAACCCTTTTTGCCGCAATCCGTTGACGAATTGGCGTTTTTATGATATGTAAATGATTGAACAATCAGGTTTTGCAGGACTTGGCTATGAAATGGATAAAAAACCCCTTTAACCGGAAACTGACTCCCGAAGAACGGGAGAACAGGGAAAAGCTCCTTCTTCGGGAAAAAAAATTCATCATAGCCCTTAAATATGCGACTTATGCGCGCAAGGCCGACCCCGCCCGGATCACATCCAGGGAAGAATCGATCACGGATGAAGAACGCCAGAATGCCATCAACAACATGGGGCGCATTGTTTTGCAATCCGATGGATTTCTTGCCGCGGACATGCTCTCCCTGTTCGGCCTCCTGTGCAAGGATACTGACGACAATATAAGGTCGGACGTAGCAATCATCACAATGGAAGTAGGGATGAAATTCAAAGAGGCCGCAGCCCAGGCGCACGGCATTCTTGAGTCCATGAAAGACGACAGAGACATGGAAACGAGAATGCTTGTAGGCAGATTTCTTCAGGAACTGGAGAAACGCAGCCATGCCCCCGGTTGATACCATATACGCCCTTTCCACGCCTCCGGGGCGCGGCGGCATCTCCATCGTGCGCGTATCCGGGCCGCGCGCAGCCGAAGGCGCGCTTGCCCTGACCGGCCACGGATCGCTGGAACCAAACCGCCTGACCATATGCAACATCATTCATCCCGTTACCCGGTCGATGATCGATCAGGCTCTGGTGGTCTTCTTCCGCAGTCCGGCAAGCTACACAGGGGAAGACACGGTGGAATACCACATGCACGGCAGCAAGGCGGTCGTCAGCGTCATTTATGCGGCCCTTGCGCATCTGCCCGGCTACAGGCTGGCGGAACCGGGAGAATTTACGCGACGCGCCTTTGAAAACGGCAAAATAGACCTGACCGAAGCCGAGGCCATAGACGACCTTATCGACGCGGAAACGGAAGCGCAGCGCGCGCAAGCGATACGCCAGCTTTCCGGCGCGCTGTCCGATCTTTATGAAGACTGGAGCGACCGGCTGAAACATGCGCTGGCGCACATGGAGGCCGATATCGACTTCCCGGATGAAGACCTTCCCGACGGAGTTGGCGGCAAAGTAAAGCCGGAGCTTGGAAAAATTCTCGATGAAATCAGGGAACACCTGAACGACAACCGCCGCGGCGAACGCCTGCGGGATGGGATCCACATCGCGGTCATCGGCGCGCCGAACGCGGGTAAATCAACCCTCGTGAACGCGCTAGCCCGGCGCGAAGTATCCATCGTTTCGCCGCAGCCGGGAACGACGCGCGACATCGTGGAAACGCACCTGGATATGGGCGGGTATCCCGTCATCGTCTCCGACACGGCCGGCCTGCGCCCCGAACAGGTCGGCGAAACGGGCCATGATGCCATAGAGTCCGAGGGCATCCGCCGCGCCCTGAAACGCGCGCGCGACGCCGATATCAGGCTGCTGGTATTCGATGCGTCCATGCCGGAAGCGGACAGGCACACACTAGCGTTAGCCGGCGAAAACAGCATCGCCGTCATCAATAAATCTGATATTTTAGCCGGATCAGCGAAGGAATTATCCGGCCTTGAAAAAACGGATATCGCCAGAATTTCCGCAAAGACCGGCGCGGGCATGAAAGAATTGAGCGCCATGATAACCGGAAAAATAAAAGAAATCATCGGCGGCCGCCAGGGACCTGCTCCCACGCGCGCGCGTCATCGCAGCGCGCTGGAAGAGTGCGCGGAATCCCTTTCCCGCGCCCTCGCCGCCGGCCAGACGGAACTGGCGGCGGAGGATGTACGGCTTTCCCTCCGCGCCCTGGGGCGCATCACGGGCCGGGTCGATGTGGAAGACCTTCTGGACGTGATATTCCGCGATTTCTGCATTGGAAAGTAATCTCTTTGTTTTTTTCCGTTTTTTGGCTATTTTACCCTTCGTAACCTGATTTACGGAGGAAAGAATGCCCGCATCATTGAAGCCCGGCGTCGTCTGGGGCGACAGCTACAAGACGCTCGTCAAAGCCTGTAAGGAAGGCCAGTACGCCCTGCCCGCCGTCAACGTGGTCGGAACCAGCAGCATCAACGCCGTGATGGAAGCCGCTGCGAAGAACAAGGCCGATGTCATCATCCAGCTTTCCAACGGCGGAGCGGAGTTCTACGCCGGCAAGGGCTGCCCCGATTCATTCCAGGCGAAGGTTCTGGGCGCGGTATCCGCCGCCCGGCACGTTCACCTTCTGGCCGGGTATTACGGCGTCGCGGTCGTTCTGCACACAGACCACGCAAATAAAAAGCTCATCCCGTGGGTCGAGGCTCTGCTCGACCACGGCGAAAAATTTTATAAGGAATGCGGAAAACCCCTTTTCACCTCCCACATGCTCGACCTGTCGGAAGACGATATCGACTTCAACCTCTCCGAATCCGCGCGCATCCTGAAACGCGCCGCGAAAATCGGCATGAGCATCGAGATCGAACTCGGCGTCACTGGCGGGGAGGAAGATGGGGTCGGCTCCGACGACGTGGACAATGCAAAGCTATACACCCAGCCGGAAGACTGCCTGAAGGCATGGAACGCGCTTTCCCCCATCGGCCACTTCTCTCTGGCTGCGTCGTTCGGCAACGTGCACGGCGTTTATAAGCCGGGCAACGTGAAGTTGCGCCCCGAAATTTTAAAGAGCGCGCAAGACCTCGTGCAAAAGACGCATGGCACGGGCAAGAACCCGCTCGACCTCGTTTTCCACGGCGGCAGCGGATCAGAAAAGGACAAGATCGCAGCCTCCCTGACCTATGGCGTTTTTAAAATGAATATCGACACGGATACGCAGTTCGCATTCGCGGAAGGCGTCGGAAAGTTCGTATCGGCGAATGAAAAAGCGTTCAAATATCAAATCGACCCCGACGACGGTGCGCCGTACAAGAAGTTGTACGACCCGCGCAAATGGCTGCGGCAGGGAGAGGAGTTTCTTATAAAACGCCTCGATGAAGCCTTCGCCGACCTGCGGAGCGCCGGACGGTCGCTCTGCGCCGGGGGAAAGCCTGAGAAGAAAGTAGCCTGAAAGCTTTCAGGGCCTTCTGCGCCGCTAGGGCCGCAGGATCCCGCAGCCCTAGCAGCCCGGCTTCCATCCTGTTTGTCTTCAGAGCATCTTGATTTTTTATACATAATATAAAATCTCGTCTATCCCCGGCCGCTATAGGCGCAAAGGATCAGAAAAATCCATAAAAAACTTGCAATTGCCTGCCTTTACGGCTAAAAATGCGGCCTTGCGAGAGGAGCCAGCATCATGAAAGCTGAAGGACACCCGGATTACCACGAGATTACGGTCGTCATGACGGACGGCACGTCGTACAAAACACGCACCACATGGGGCAAAGTCGGCGATGAAATGCGCCTGGACATCGACCCCCTGAACCATCCGGCATGGCAGGGCGGCGCCCAGAAGGTCATTGAGAAAGGCCAGCTGACCAAGTTCGAGAAACGCTTCGGCAGCTTCCTGTCGAGCGGCGCCGGCGGCGAAGACGAAAAAGGCGGCAAAAAGTAAGGGTTCCGTTTTACACGGACAAAGGGCCGCCACCCTCCTCGGCGGCCTTTTTAATTCGAGGGGCAAGAGAGTGGAGAAACGTCCGGTCTTCCTTCACGGTATGTGGCGCAGCGGCAGCACCTATGTGTGGTCGCGTTTCCGCGCCTGTAATGAAACATACTGCTACTACGAACCGCTTAATCATGGGCTGGGCCGCCTGACCGCCGCGCGCATCGACCGCGACACGCCCGAAATCACTGCCACCAACGGGCACCCCTCCCTATCCCGCCCCTACTTTGCCGAATATGAACCGTTGATAAAGGGCCGGGGCGTCGCCGGTTTCCGGCCCCGCTTCTCCTACAGCCGCTTCATTCTTGAAAAAAACGAGGCAGATGAACCATTGCGCCGTTATATCGCGGGCCTGACGGAGCATGCCACAGCACAGAGCAAAATGCCTGTCCTCGGCTTCAACGCCAGCGACCTGCGCATCGGATGGCTGAACGAGCAATTCCGCCCGTTCAGCATCTATATCAAGCGCGACCCGCAGCGCATCTGGGAATCCTACGAAGCGCAGAGAAAGAACGGAAACAACACATTTTTTGTGGCATGGCTTAGCATTATCGAGAGCAACGCCTCACACCCGACCATCGCTCCTCTGGCTGAAAAGCTGACCTTGCGGCGCGGCTTGCAAAAGCTCACAATAAAACCAAAGAAATTTTATGCCGCAGTCCTGAACGACATGAAACCAGAGGAAACATATGACATGGTCCAGCATATGTGGCGGCTTTCAACCGCACACGGAGGGAAAAACTGCGACCTTGTCATCGATATGGATCGCGGCGGCACGGAAGATTACAAAAAATCCCTAAACCGGGAAATCAAGGACGCCTGCGGGCTGGATGTCAATTTCGTGGATATGCGGGCGCCCGACAGCGCAGATCAAACTATGCCGCTTCGAGCTGCTTCAGCGCCTGGCTGAATTTTTTCAAAACAGTCTCGGCTTCCGCCCGGCGCGCGCGCTGCTCTTCCACGACTTCCTCCGGCGCATTGTCGACGAACTGCCTGTTGGCAAGCTTCTGGTCAATTTTCTGGATATTGTCCTGCAGCTTGATGATTTCCTTTTTCAGGCGTTCGCGCTCCTTATCCAGATCGATGATACCGGCAATCGGCATGATAAGAGTTGCTTCATCAACCACCGTCTGGATAGAGCCTTTGGGAGGAAGCGCCTCCGACAGATCGATTTTCTCCAACCGCGCCATCCGGCGCAAGATTTCATCGTATTTTTGAATCCGTTCTTTCGTATCCTTGTCCGCCCCCTTCACCAGCAACCGGATTTTTGCCGCGGCGGGGACGTTCATGTCCGCGCGGACGCTGCGGATTTCCGATATGAATCTTATCAGCCACGCCATCTCTATCAGGGCTTTCATATCGCGCATCTTCTCCGGATAGCGCGGCCATTCCGAAGCCATGAGCATGAAGTCCTTCGGCCTGTCCGCCATATGTTCGTACAATTCCTCCGACAAAAATGGCATAAAAGGATTGAGAAGAATAAGTATCTGGTCAAAAACCCATGCGGTCGTCTTTTTGACCTCTTCCGCCGCGTCGCCGCCGCCCTGCAGAACCGGCTTGGTAAATTCCAGATACCAGTCGCAGAACGTACCCCACACGAACTGGTAAACAGCTCCGGCCGCGTCGTTGAACTTGTAAGCCTCCAATGCCTTGTCGATGGCAGCCTGCGTCGCCGCAACCTCGCCGATGACCCAGCGGTTGGGCGTGTAAGCTGCTGAAGCCGGATCAAACGCAGGATCCAGCTTGCAGCCGTTCATCTCGCAATACCGCGCCGCGTTCCAGATTTTGGTGGCGAAATTGCGGTATCCTTCGACGCGATCCTCGGACAGGCGGATATCCCGACCCTGCGCCGCCATCGCCGTCAGCGTGAAGCGCAGCGCGTCTGCGCCGTATTTTTCAACCAGTTCCAGCGGATCGACAACATTGCCCTTCGACTTGGACATTTTCTGGCCCTTGGAATCACGCACGAGCGCGTGGATGTAAACCGTTTTGAATGGAACATCTCCCATGAAGTGGATGCCCATCATCATCATCCGCGCAACCCAGAAGAAAATGATGTCGAAGGAGGTGATCAGAACGTCGCCAGGATAGTACTTATCAAGCTCTCTTGTTTTGTCCGGCCAGCCAAGCGTCGAAAACGGCCAAAGCGCCGATGAAAACCATGTATCAAGGACATCGGGGTCGCGCTTGATAATGACCTTTTCGCCAAAACGGGCGTTTGCTTCTTTCTGCGCTTCCTCTTCGGTTTCAGCGACGAAGATCGACCCTTCCGGCCCGTACCATGCCGGAATCTGATGCCCCCACCACAGTTGCCGCGAAATGCACCACGGCTGGATATCCTTCATCCATGCAAAATAAGTGTTTTCCCATTGCTGTGGCACAAATTTTGTTTTGCCGGTTTTTACCGCCTCGATTGCTGGCTGCGCAAGCGTCTTCGCATCGACATACCACTGATCGGTCAGGAAAGGCTCGATCACGACGCCCGAACGATCGCCGTAAGGCAAGGTATTCTTGATATCTTCCACCTTCGCGAGGAGATCCATTTCCTCCAGCTCCTGAAGGATTTTCTTGCGGGCATCATAGCGGTCAAGCCCGCGATAGGCCTCCGGCCCGTTTTCGTTTATCTTCGCGTCGATGTCGAAGACATTGATCATCGGCAGGTTATGCCGCTTGCCAACCTCGAAGTCATTGAAGTCGTGCGCAGGCGTAATCTTCACCGCGCCGCTTCCCTTTTCCGGATCGGAATATTCGTCAGCGATAATCGGAACGGGCCGCCCGGAAATGGGCAGCACGGCAAACTTCCCGACAAGGTCCCTGTACCGGTCATCCTCCGGATGCACGGCCACAGCCGTATCGCCCAGCATGGTTTCAGGGCGCGTGGTGGCAACGGTGATAAACCGTTCCTTATCCCCTTCTATGGGATAGCGGATATGCCACATCTTGCCTTTCTGTTCCTTCTGTTCGACCTCCAGGTCTGAAATCGCGGTATGCAGTTTCGGATCCCAGTTTACAAGACGCTTGTCGCGGTATATCAGCCCCTCTTTATGAAGCCGCACGAAAACTTTCAAAACGGCCCTGGACAAGCCCGCATCCATCGTGAACCGTTCGCGCGGCCAATCGGGCGTCGCGCCGAGGCGGCGCACCTGATTGACGATCGCGCCGCCCGATTCGGCCTTCCATTTCCAGACCTCCTCGAGAAACGCTTCCCTCCCCATATCGCGGCGGCTCTTGCCTTTTTCCTCAAGCTTGCGCTCGACGACCATCTGCGTTGCAATCCCGGCATGGTCGGTGCCCGGCATCCAGAGGGCGTCACGCCCGTTCATCCGGTTCCAGCGGGTCAGCACATCCTGCAGCGTCATATTGAGGGCGTGGCCGATATGCAGACTGCCCGTCACGTTGGGCGGCGGCATCATCACGCACCACGGAACCTTGTCGCTACCCGGATGAGCGGCAAACGCGCCGGAGCGTTCCCACTGTCCATAGCGGGAAGCCTCGATCTTTGCCGGGTCGAAGGTTTTATCAAGCATGACAACTAGATAATTGGATGATTAGACACCTGGAATCAAGCAGAAAATCCGGATCGCGCAGAACGGATGAAAGCTGTGAGTTTGGAGCTTAGTCATCCCTGTCGTTCCCGCGCAAGCAGGAAAACGCCCCCCGCTCATTCGTCCGCGGCCTTACGCGCGATTTTGTTGAGCTCTTTCTGCACGACCTTTTCGATGATCGGCGGCAGGTGGACATCCAACCATTCGCGCAGCATCGGACGCATCAGTTCACGGACGATATCTTCCAGCGTCACGGTGCCCGTGCCCTTCCTGTCAACCGCCATATTCGCGGCAAGCTTCATAAAACCGTCCAATGCAGCATCGGCAGCATGATCTGTCAGGATGCTTTCATCCGAATCTTCTTCCTCCGCCTCGCGCATTTCAACTTCGACTTTAGGCTTCTGGGTGGGAGGTGGGTATGGGGGCGGCGGCGGTTCGGGTTCCAACTTGTCCACGACATCCGTCAGTTCGAACACATCATCGTCTTCCAGTTCAACTGATGGCGCAGGGGCAGGTTTTGGCTGTGGCGGCGGCG
>JACQIJ010000124.1 GCA_016198545.1 Pseudomonadota bacterium | reverse complement strand
GACATATTCATACCCGGCCATTGTAAATGCTCCACTTTTCTGGTTTGCGCGCACATTAAAGCAAAATTGCGCGATCCGGCAAGCCTTGAAGGTGTAATTTTGAGTTCGCCCGATTTACATCCCTTCGCGGTCGCGCGGCGTTCGGACAACAATAGGCGCATCGGCCGGCGGCGTCGCTCTCCTTTTTTGAGCTGCGCCCGGCGGCGGAGTTTTGACGGGTGGCGGGGCCGGAGCGTCCGCTGCGAAAGAAGCGGCTTGCGCCGCGGCTTCTTCGCTGGATGTTCCCACGGCCGCGAGATCGGCCGGACCGATGCTTACTTTTCGCAGGATATCGCCCGTTTTGCCGATCATGATTCCCTGTTTTCCATCGACGGTGAATGCAAGGCCGCCGGCATTTCCGGTCGAAAGAACCATTCCCTCTCCGTCCGGAACCTTGTAAATGTCGCCGGTTTTCAGGATGCGGGATAGCATCGCCGTTCCCTGCGGGTCGCGGATCTCGACCCATGCGTTTTCTATGGCCGTTATGACGACGCGATTGGGCGGCGGCATAGCGGCCGTTTCGGCCCCGGCGGCAATCCCGATGATGACAGAATCCGCCGTGGAAGGCATTGGCGCGGGCATGCCTCCGGCCGTGACGGTTTGCGTAAAAGCCGTTTCCATCGGCATCCGGGCGTCAAAAGCTGCGCCCGGGGCGGCGGCAGCCGTCGTCGTTGCGGGGGGGATTGCCGCCTGTTCGTTCTTTCCGCCGCTGAGGAAGGCAATTAAGGCCAGTATTAAAACAAGGCCCGCAAATGACGGCAGCAATATTTTGATATCCGGCAGACGGCTTTCCGACGCAGGCACAGGAAATGACAGCTCCGGACGGCGGCGGGAGGCCGCGCCCGCTTCTTTTTTGAACATGCTGACGATGCGCGCGCCATCCAGCCCCAGATATTCGGCATAGGAGCGCGCGAAGCCGATGGCGTAAACGCGCCCCGGCAGGCGGTCTATACGCCCTTCCTCCAGCGCGATCAGATGGCTGGCGCGGATACGCAAGGCGCGCTCCACATCCTCGATGCTCAGTTCATAATGATCCCTGGCTTTCTTTAAAAGCGCGCCGACGGGCAGGTCTTCCTGTCCGCTCCATACGCCCGGATCGCTGCCGTATTCATTTTGCGCTTTTCCGCTCATGACACCAAATTACGCCTGTTTTTATTCTTTTTCGAGTCCGTATGCGGCATGCAGCGCGCGAACGGCCAGTTCCGTATATTCAGCGGCGACGATAACGCTGATTTTAATTTCCGATGCCGATATAATCTGGATATTAATCCCCTTTTCGGCAAGGGCCTTGAACGTCGTCTGCGCGACGCCCGCATGGCTGCGCATGCCGATTCCTATTGCGGATATTTTGGCGACATTTTCCTGCGATCGTATTTCAACGCCTTTCAGGTCGGATCCGGATTTCAGAACTTCCATCGCGCGCGGGAGGTCGGAAGCGGCCAGTGTGAATGTCATGTCCGTCGATTTTCCGTCCTGTGAAATATTCTGAACGATCATGTCCACGTTTATGTTCGCGGCCGCCAGCGGCCCAAACACTTTCGCAGCCATGCCGGGGATATCGGGAATTTTTACCAGCGTGACCTTCGCTTCATCCTCGCTGTAAGTGATTCCGTTTACGATTTCTTTTTCCATGATATCTTCCTCTCCTGTTACCAGCGTACCGGGAAAATCGCTGCCGGTTTCTTCCACGAAGCTTGAAAGCACCTGCACCGGCACGCGCGATTTCATTGCCATTTCCACCGAGCGCGTCTGAAGCACTTTTGCGCCCATGGACGCCATTTCCAGCATTTCTTCGTATGATATCCTGCCGAGCTTGCGCGCCTGCGGCACGATGTGCGGGTCGGTGGTGAACACCCCTTCGACATCCGTGTAGATGTCGCAGCGGTCCGCGCGCAAAGCCGCGGCCAGCGCGACGGCCGTCGTATCCGATCCGCCGCGCCCCAGCGTCGTGATGCGGTCGCGCGGCGTCATGCCCTGGAATCCGGCGACGACGGCGACTTCCTTTTCCTTCATCCTTTTTTCGATTTCCCCGGCGCGGATTTCCTCGATGCGCGCTTTTCCGTGCGCATCGTTGCATATGACGGGCACCTGCCATCCCTGCCACGATCGCGACTGGATGCCGCGCTTTTGCAGCGCCATCGCCACCAGCCCCGCCGTCACGTTTTCGCCGCTGGCGACGACGGCATCGTATTCGCGCGCGTCATGCAGCGGGCTTACCGCGCGGCAGTATTCGATCAGCTTGTTCGTTTCCCCCGCCATCGCCGAAACGACGACGGCGACTTCGTGGCCGCGCTTTACTTCCTGCGCGATTTTGGCTGCGGCATTTTCGATCTCCTTGATTCCGGAAACCGAGGTTCCGCCGAATTTCATTACCAGTCTTGCCATGCCATACTTCTAGCGCGTGAAAAAGGGTTTTGCCACAGGAACCTGCATGACCGTATACTGTGCGAAACATGGACCAGATACAGCAGACACCCGTTGCGATAAAACCAAAGTACGCGCTTTTTGCCGGGGCGGCGTCGCTTGTTACGGTCGCTGTACTTATTATCGCAAAATCCATTGTGTATTGGCACGGCGGATCCGTTGCCGTTCTGGCGTCCCTGACTGATTCCATTATCGATGCGGCGATGTCGGGCATGAATTTCATGGCCATCCGGTATTCCCTGAAGCCCGCGGATGAAGAGCACCGCCACGGTCACGGAAAAGCAGAAGGCCTGGCCGCCATGTTTCAGGGTGCGTTCATTTTCGGCGCGGGCGTTTTTCTTGTGTTTGAATCGCTGGCGCGCTTTGCGGGCCATGCGCCCGCGCAGGAACACTGGGGCGGTATTTCCGTTATGGTTTTCGCGATCGTTTTATCGGCCGCGCTGGTTGCGATCCAGAATTACAGCCTGAGGCGCGCCCCGTCGCTGGCGGTGGAAGCGGAAAAAGCGCATTACTCCGGCGACATCATCATCAACGGCGGCGTCATTGCCGTGCTGCTGGCGCTGTCCTTTGGCGCGCCAAACTGGATCGACCCCGCTTTTGCGCTTGTGGTCGCCGGGTGGCTTGCCTATACGGCGTGGGGAATCGTGAAGAAGGGCGTGGACATGCTGCTCGACCGCGAATTGCCGGACGCGATGCGCGCCCGGATTTTCGAGATTGCCTCCGCGCACAAGGAGGTGCGCGCCGTGCATGACTTGCGCACCCGCAAGTCGGGGATGCAGCTTTATATTTCCTTCGATATCGAAACCGATCCGGAAATGAGTCTGCGCAAGGCGCATGCGGTATCGCTGGCCGTAGAGCATGCCGTGCATCGCGAATTTCCGAACGCGGAAATCATGATTCATGTCGATCCCCACGGCATTCCGCACGATGAAACGCGGCATAACGTCGCGGGGGTGCACAGTTAAATGGCAACCGTACTGGCCGACATCGGCGGCACGCATGCGCGGTTTGCGATCCTCGGAAAGGGAAAAATTGAAAACCCTGAAAAGCTTGCGGTCGCGGATTTCAAGAGTTTCCCCGCGGCGCTGAATCATTATTGCCCGCGGCCCGGCGATCTGCTGATTGCCACGGCAGCGCAGCCCGACGGGCAAAACGGGAGGTGGCGTTTTCTCAACAACGGAAAATGGGTTATCGACCCGGCGCAGTTGAAAAAAGCCGGATGGGGCGCGCGGTTGATCGTAAACGATTTTGCGGCTTCCGCCCGCGGCGCGGTTGCGTTGAGAGGAAAGAACCTTATTGCGGTCAGGAAAGGGGTGGCAGGCAAGGGCGATTCCCGCGCCGTCATCGGCCCCGGCACGGGGCTGGGGCTGGCCTACGCCGTTCCGTGCGGCAAGGGCGGCTGGCGCGTGCAGGAAACGATGGGCGGGCACATGGCCGCCGCCGCCGTGACGGAAGAACAATCCGGAATAATGGCCCTGATGAGCCGCATATATGGAGACGGGCGCACGCTGGTCTACGAAGATCTTGCCAGCGGCCGGGCTCTGCCGTTCCTGTACCGCGCGGTTTGCGAATTCCGGGGATGCAGGCCGAAACTCAGAAGCGCGGAAGATCTTCTTGCCAAGGCAAAAGATTCATCCGATGCGAAAGAAACGCTGCGCCTTTTTCATGAATTCCTGGGTCTTTTCGCGCACAATGCGGTCGTAACGGGCCATGCGTTCGGCGGCCTGTATATAGACGGCGGCGTGACGCAGAAACTATATGCCTCAGGCCTGTTCGATTTCAGGAGATTCGCGGCGTTCATGGAGCTGGCGGTTGCTCCGGCCGTAAGAAAAAGGCTGCGGCAAACCCCCGTTTATATCGTCAACAACCCCTTCATTGCCCTGCGCGGTTTGGCGGAGATGGCCAAAGATGGCACTTAGGGCATACCTGACCATCGACGATTCCCCTTCCGCGCGCACGGGTGACTTAACGGAGGCGCTGGAAAAACGCGGCATTCCGGCGCTGCTGTTCTGCCGCGGCGACCGGCTGGAACAAAACCCCGCGCCGGTTGCGCGCGGGATTCAAAAAGGCTTCGTTATCGGAAACCATGCCTGGTCGCACACGCGGTTCAGCGCGCTGCCGTTTGAAACATGCGTCGTGGAAATCGAAAAAACCGAAAAACTGATCGATGCCGCTTACAGGGATGCGGGAATAGCAAGGCCGGGGAAATATTTCCGCTTTCCGCATATGGACCGTGGCGCGGGCGGGTGGGTTATCGATTACGACACCGTTCCCGCGCACCGCGATGCCTTGCTTAAACTGTTCGACGACGGGCTTAATATAAGCCTGCAAAAACCATCGGCGGATATGCTGGAAAAGAAAGAGAAATTGCAGGAATACCTGAAAAAATCAGGCTTTACGGCCCCCTTTGCCGCTTCATTTCCTTTCTATGCCGAAACCGAAATGGCAACCGCTATCGATGCCATGTTCACGTTTTCAACGGCGGACTGGATGCTGACAAAACGCCATCTGGGAAAATGGCCGTATAAAACGCTGGACGATCTCAGGAAAAAAATGGACGATGACCCGTGGCTGTGGCAAGAAGACGGCGCGCATATCATCCTGTCGCACGATCAGGAGGAAACGGTCGATACGACTATTGCGCTGGTTGATTACATGGTCGCGCGCGGCTTTGAATTCTTAAAATGCGGAGAGTAAAATGACTGCAAAAAACGAACCTTTCACCATCACCGTTCTGACCGATTACGGTCCGCTGTCGGACATGGCGTTCGCCGAAGTGACGCAAAGCCTGTACGACCGCACGAAAGGCCTCGATACCCGCATCCGCGAATATTCGATCCCGGCTTTCGACACGGTGCAAACCGGGTTTATGCTGGCGCAGACCGCGATCAACAGCAAACTGGGCGACCGCCATTTGTTCTTCGTCAATACCGCGCCCCGGCACGACAATGAAAAACCGCGCAAGGATTCGGCGGGTGAAAAACTCGTTTATATGAAACTGCATAACGGCGTACGGATCATCGCGGTCAATAGCGGTCATTCGCTGTCGCTGGTAAAGGACGCGGCAAAGGAAGTGCGCATCGTCGGCGTCGAAAATGCGGGGTCGCAGTTCCGCTCCCGCGATTTCTACCCGAAAATCCTCGGCGAAATCGCGCATGACGATTACAGAAACATCACGAAGAAAAAACCGGTCATCGCCGATATGCCGGAAAACGCGGTCGGGTTCGTCGACGGCTACGGCAACCTGAAATGCACGATCGACCCGGCGACGCTGAAAAAACATCTCGGCAGGTTCGTCGCCGTGGAGATCAACGGCCACAGGCATTTCATGAAGGTCGGGACATCCATTTTCGATGTGCCGGACGGTTATCTGTGCATGGCGCCGGGAAGCTCCGGCTGGACGTTGCCGAACGGAAAAAAGCGCGCCTTCGCCGAAATCGTCAGGCGTTCGGGCAGCGCCTTTCTGGACTTCAACAAACCAAAAGGCGGCGCCACGGTTAAGTGGACGGCCGCCCTTTAGGCATTCGTTAATTTATTGTTCCAGCTTTTCCCAGCGGATGACGATCTTGGCGTCCGGGTATTCCGCGCTGGGGCCAATGATATCAAGTTTTTCCGGCTCCATTACAATATAGCCGATATCCAGCTTCTTACGAACATAGTTGAACTCCCGCTTCATCGGCTTGCCGATCATTTTCGGATTCGTCGCCCATTCTATATTGTGCACGATTTCATTTGGCTCTTCGCCGAAGCTGTAATGCCCGGCATACTGAAACAGCAGTCTGCCGCTTGCCTGTTTTTCATCCGGGCGGGAAATACGCGCAAAAACCGTTTTCAGGTCTTTGTCGTACATCAGCGTACCTTCCGCGCCTTCATGTTTCTGCGGTTCTTTGCCGGGAAACTGTGTGGACATTTCCTCCAGAATCCATGTGCCGTGGATTTGCTTTTCTTCCGGGCGTTCGGTCATTTTTCTCTCCTGATCAGGTTGGAAACTGCCGCTTTATAACCCGCGCAGGCCAATTCCGTCAATAAAAATATGAAAAATTAAAGAATCGCCCGTTTTCCTTGATTTCGCGGTGGCAAGGCAGTAATGATGGGCGTCGATGCGGGTGTAGCTTAATGGTAAAG